>NZ_JBFAXI010000023.1:48103-107559 GCF_040680735.1 Streptomyces sp. NPDC051987
GGGCGGGTGGGGGGGGGGGGGGGGGGGCAGGGTGGGGTGTCTTCGGGGTGCCCTGCCGGGTTTCGTGGCCCCCCCCGCCGCGCGGGGGGGGGGCCCCCCCCCCGGCCCCCGCGCCGGCTGTGTGTGCCGTACACAAAGTCAGATGCGGGATTCACTGGAAATGTTCGGAGCCGACTGTAGGAATATTTCTGCTCGGCCGCTGGGGTAGTGGGTGCGTTCAAGGGCAGAGGCTTGGCAGTGGTGCTCCCCTGAGCATGAGCGTTTCGCGTTGGGGCGCGCTCTTTTCGGTGGACATGTCTGACACTCGTCAGGTAGCTTCGACTGTGACAGTATTGCAAGTGAGAGTCGAGCCTGGAGGGTGAGTGACGCGCACCATCAGGGTTGATGACGAGGTCTTCGCCAAGCTCCAGGGACTGGCCGAACCCTTGGTCGACACACCGAACAGCACGCTGCGAAGACTTCTCGGCCTTGACGAACCCGCGTCGGGCGCCGCGGGTGGCGGACGCGGCGTGTTGAGTCCGATGCTGGCGGACGGCAGGCTGAGCGTGGGGCAGCGCTTGGTGTGGCGTCGACGCAACCTCGGCCAGGTGCATCAGGTGACCGTAACGGCCGACGGTGGCCTGCGTTTGGAGGACGGTGTCGTCCATGCCACCCCCTCGGCGGCCGCCACGGCGCTGGCCGGCAACCCGCAGAACGGGTGGAAGGTGTTCACTACCGAGAGTGGTACGCCGCTGGGGGACCTGCGGTGACCGCCTCCGCCCGAAGGCTGTCGGCCCGCGATCGGAATGCTCCAGGAGGTGGATCATGGCCGGAGTGACCCAGCCGAAGGTGAGCCGAGTCGCTCTGCCTGAACTCGTTACCTGGGCTCAGAGCGGTCGCATCCGGGTGCCGCAGTTCCAGCGGTCGTACCGTTGGGACGCGGAGGATGCCGAACGATTGTTCGATAGCGTTTTCCGTGGGTATCCGATCGGCAACCTCCTGATGTGGCGTAAGCCCGCACCTGCCGCCGAGATCTCCTTGGGGGAACTCCGGTTCAAGGCGCCTGAACGCTCCGACGCGTTGTGGGTCGTTGACGGTCAGCAGCGGCTCACCACGTTGATCGGTGCGCTCACCGCGTCTGAAAACACAGTGGACCGTCGCTTCCGCATCTTCTATGACCTGAGAGACAAGAAGTTCGTGTCCGCGACCCACTCGAAACAGCCGGCGGACCACTGGCTTCCTGTCTGGGTTGCGGGAGACAATCGACGTCTTCTGGCCTGGCAGCGCGAGCGAAACTGGCTGACCGACGAGGACTTCGATCTCTGCGACGCTGTCGCCACCGCCATCCGTACCTACGAGATCCCTACATACGAGATCGAGGGGGACGACGAGCAGGCGCTGCGGGAGATCTTCGACCGGATGAACACCTTCGGGAAGACGTTGAAGCGAGCGGAAATCTTCCAGGCCTTGCACTCTGCTCCTCTCGATGTCCAGCCGTCCAACCTCGAAGCCCTTCGCGAACGACTGCGTGCCCTGGAATTTGGTGACTTCACTTCCCAGATACTGATGCAGAGCGTTATGGCCCTGCGCGGCGGAAAGGTGGATCGTGACTTCCGGCAGGAGTTCAAGGACGACGAGGACTTGCACTCGGCTTTCTCTGCCACCGAGAAAGCCCTGCGCCTGGTTGTGGACTTCCTCAAGGGGGATGCGGGCATTCCTCACCTGAGGCTTCTGCCGTACGCGCTTTTCGTGCCTGTCCTGGCCCGTTTCACCCATCTCTTCGGCCGCCCCACGGGCCGGGCCGCCGAGCTTCTGCGCCGCTGGATCTGGCGCGGCTCGGCGGTCGGTGCGGCGCCGCAGGGCAACACCGTCGCGCTGCGGCGCAACGCGAGTGCGATTGAGAACGACCCCGTGGCCAGTGCGGCCAGGCTCCTTGAGCTTCTACCGCCAGGCGGTGACCAGTGGCAACCTGATCTCAGCCAGACTGCGCTGAACCGTGCGCAGGCAAAGATCAACGTGCTGGGGCTGTTGTCCGCCCACCCTGTACTGTTGATCGACGTCCCGGACATGGAGGGCAGCCTTCACCTCAAGGGCACACGGATCGAACGGACGCGGCTGCTCGCCGAGGTACTTGATTCAGGCAGCTCGCCACTGTCCCCCGTGGTCGGGCTCTCCGACCGGAGCGTCAGCAATCGGATGGTGCACCCCGGCCTGGCGGGATCCGAAGCCGCGCCGCTGTTCCCGTTCGCCCATCCGGAGGAGCTGCGCTCCCACTGTGTCGACGACCAGTGCATGAACTTCCTTCTCTCGGGCGATCTGGACGAGTTCCTGCGCCGCAGATCAGAAGTGGTCCGACAGGTGATCGCCGGCCACGTCCAGAAGATGGCCCTGTGGGGTTTCTCCGACGGCCCAGCGCCAGAGAACCTTTTCTCCGAAGATCTGTGGGGAGACCCTGATGCAGCCTGATGTGACCGCCTCGGTTTTCTTGAATGAACGGCAAGTCGGAATTCTCGGGTATCACAAGGGAAATACCTGGTTCGATTACACCGATCTCAGCCCTGACCACCCGGTGCTGGGTCAGGGTTTCGAGCAGGACCCGCTTAAGCGGCGTTCCGGTAGCGGCAGCGTGCCGGAATGGTTCGCTAACCTGCTTCCAGAGGTGGGCAGCGGGCTGCGGCAGTTGGTGGCCACTGAACTGGACAAGCGACGCCTTCATGACTTTGCGCTGCTGTGCCACCTCGGTGAAGACCTTCCCGGAGCGGTGCGTGTGGTTCCCGACGCTTCACTTGACGGGCTGCCCGATCATGAATCGGTGGATGAATGCAGCCACGACCACGCGCTACGTTTCTCGTTGGCCGGTGTGCAGCCTAAGTTCTCCATGCGCCACGAGGGCAAGGCCCTTGTACTCCCGGCCACCGGCAGTGGTGGTGACTGGATCGTCAAGCTGCCCGACCAGCGTTTCCCCGATGTGCCGGCCAATGAGTTCGCCATGCTGGAGTGGGCGCGTGCGGCCGGTATCGACGTGCCTGAGGCCCAGTTGGCCACGGGCCGCGATCTGCGTAATCTCCCGGAGGATGCCATCGAACCGGGCGCCTACGCCTTGGCGGTGCGCCGGTTCGACCGCACCGAGAGCGGACGGATCCACCAGGAGGACTTTGCGCAGGTTCGGGAAGTGTCGGCCGACTCGAAATACAGTAAGGCTACTTATGAAGGGATCGGCCGAGTAATCAGGGCCGTATGTCCGTCCGAGGACGCCCTCGAGTATGTGAAGCGCCTCGTCGCCATCATTGTCATGGGGAATGCGGACGCTCATCTAAAGAACTGGACTCTGCGCTATCCAAGCGGCAAGCGTGCCCGGCTCTCACCTGCCTACGACCTGGTCTGTGTCACTGCCTACCCGAAGACGAAGGCTGACCCGAACCTTGCGTTCCCCTTGGGCGGCACCGTCAGATCGGAACTGATCACGCCCGAGCACTTCCGGAAGCTTGCTGTGGCGCTTCGACTGTCCGAGAGTCAGGTGCTCGCCCTGGTCCAGGAAACGGTCGAGCGACTGGCTTCGTCATGGTTCATGGTGAAGCGGGAATGCCCTGTCCCGGGCTTTGTCGCCGACACCGTCGAACAGCGACTCAAAGACCTTCCCCTGGTGCACAGTTGATCCGTCCGGTCGTCCGTGCGCTGACGCGAGGAGGCCCGGTCGCCCCACCGCGCTCATGAGGGACCGGGCCTCGCTCGAGGGAGGGCTGTCACTTCCAGGTGTCGCTCGTCGTGTAGCCGGACGAGGTCCCCGTCGTGTACGACCGGTTCGTGCCCGACTCCCAGGTCACGTTCCCGGAGCTGTCCTTTTTGATGAATTTATAGGTGAATGTCGTGTTCTTCGGGACGATCACCAGCTTGCTCCATGTCGGGTACGACTCCGAGGACAGCGGGATCGCGTCGCCGGTGTTCCAGGAGCCGAGGGAGGCGAGGGAGCCGACGACGTAGACGTTGGTGCCGTAGGTGGTGGTGGCGTACTCGTTGAAGGTGACGTCGGTGGCGTCGGCGTTCGCCACGTTCCAGGAGTTGTCGAGGGAGACCGCCGACGTGGTGGTGGCCGCCGACCTGTTGGCGTTGGACTCCCAGGTCACGTTGCCCGAGCTGTCCTTCTTTATGTATTTGTACGTGAAGGACGTGTTGATCGGCACGTTCACCGCGCCCGACCAGATCGGGTATCCGGTGGACGAGAGCGGGACCGCCTTGGAGGTGTCCCAGGCGCCCAGCGCGTCGATGGAGCCGACCACGTAGACGGTGGTGCCGCTCGTGGTGGGCGCGTACTCGTCGAAGGTCGCGGTCACCGTGGAGGTGGCGCCGCCGCTGCCGCCGCCGTCGCAGCCGACCGTGCAGGTGTAGGAGGAGTTGTAGAAGGCGACGGCGTCCTTCGCAGGGATCGTGATGCTCGCGTTGCCGCCGGAGACGGTGACCGTGGAGGCGCCGCCGTCGATCACGTCGGAGTACGTGCCGTCGGCCATGCCCGTCGCGAAGGTGTAGGTGGCCGCCGACGAGCCGTTGTTGAGGGCGAAGAAGCCGGCGCCGCTCCGGCCGAAGCCGATGACGTTCGACGACATGGTCTGCCAGTCGGAGACGGCCGCGCTGCCGGCCGCGTTGTGCCAGGCGACCATGCCGACGACGGCGGTGTCGCGGTCGAGGCAGTTCCAGCCGTTCGAACAGTCCGTGTCGGTGACGAAGCCCGCGGAGTTCGGCGGGGCCTGGTCGCTCTGGGTCCACTGCCAGCTGGAGTAGACGGTCGGCGTCGACCACTTGTAGGCGAGCTGGAAGAGGTTGGCGAGCTTGTAGCTGTCGCCGTCCTTGTAGCTCATGTCCAGGCCGTTGCGCTCGGTGTCGTGGTTGGTCACGAAGGACACCGAGTTGGCGGCGGGCAGGATGCCGGACGAGGACAGGGACGACAGGTCGCTCACGTTGCCCTGGAAGGCCGACTTCATCCTGCTCGCGTAGGTGAAGTCCAGGACGTCACCGGAGCCGTAGTAGTCGCTGGGCTGCGGGGTCGACCCCGGGTAGACCTCGTCGAAGACGTACGGCGCCGCGCCGGAGGTCGTGGTGTTCAGCTTGGCGACGATGGCCGCCAGGTCGGTGGCCGGGATGTGCTTGGCCGAGTCGACGCGGAAGCCGTCGACGCCCAGCGCGATCTGCTTGTTGAGGAACGCCGCGAGGCCCGAACGGACGTTTTCGGCGCCGGTCCTGAGGTCGGGCAGGCCCAGCAGTTCGCAGTTCTGGACCTGGGTGAGGTTGGAGTAGTCCTGGATGGTCAGGTCGGAGGTGGGGCAGTCGGCGGAGGTGTGGTAGTCGCTCGGGTCCCAGTCCGGGGTGTCGTACTTGCTGGTGAGGGTGGTGCCGGCATAGCCGGTGCCGGTCTGCGCGGCCGTGTGGTTGATGACCGCGTCGGTGTAGACCTTCACGCCGGCCGCGTGGCAGGCGGAGATCATCGACGCGAACTGCGCGGCCGTCCCGAAGCGGCTGTTCAGGGTGTACGAGTAGGGCTGGTAGACGTCCCACCAGTAGGAGCTGGACTGCTTGAGGGACTCGGAGGGCGGGGCGACCTGCACCGCGCCGTACCCGGCCGGTCCGAGCACGTTCGTGCACTCGGACGCGATCGACTTCCAGTTCCATTCCCAGAGGTTGGCTATCACGTCGCCCTTGGCGGTGGTGTCGGCCTGGGCGGGGGAGGCCGGGAGGGCGATCAGGCCCGCGAGCGCCAGGGCGCCCGCGGCCACGGCGCCGGCCGTGCGCCGGAAGACACCCGGGGGGCGGTGTCCGGTGGTCATGTGCGGCTCCGAAACGAGATCCGATACGAACGGGACAGGTTTCAACAACTCGTGAGCGTGAGGGAGTTGAGACAGGCCGTCAATACGCCTCGTGAAAGTTCTTGCTGTGAGTTTCAAGCCTCTTGCTGTAAACCTTTCGTTGGCGATACGGTCGCGCGGGGTCGGACCCAAGAGAGCCGCTATCGCTAGGAGTTCATGCCGGTGATACATGTCAGACGGGTCGCGGCCGTCGCCGTCGCCGCCCTCGCCGCCGCGCTGGTGCAGCCGCTCGCCGCACACGCCGCAGCCCCGCCCGCGCCGCCGTCGGACGCGCGGCTCGCCGCCGAGCCCGCCCGGCACGACGACACCCGCGAGCAGTTCTACTTCGTCATGCCGGACCGTTTCGCCAACGGAGACAGGAGCAACGACAAGGGCGGCCTCACCGGCTCCCGGCTCTCCACCGGCTACGACCCCACCGACAAGGGCTTCTACCAGGGCGGCGACCTCAAGGGCCTGACCAAGCGCCTCGACTACATCAAGGGGCTCGGCACCACCGCCATCTGGATGGCGCCGATCTTCAAGAACAAGCCCGTGCAGGGGACCGGGAGCAACGCCTCGGCCGGCTACCACGGGTACTGGATCACCGACTTCACCCAGGTCGACCCGCACTTCGGCACCAACAAGGACCTTCAGACCCTCATCTCCAAGGCGCACGCCAAGGGCATGAAGGTCTTCTTCGACGTCATCACCAACCACACCGCCGACGTCGTCGACTACCGGGAGAAGTCCTACGACTACCTCTCCAAGGGCGCCTTCCCCTACCTGACCAAGGACGGGCGGCCCTTCGACGACGCCGACTACGCGGACGGGAAGAAGAGGTTCCCGGCCGTCTCCGCCGCCTCCTTCCCGCGCACGCCGACCGTGACGAGCGCCGGCAAGGTGCCGTCGTGGCTCGACGACCCGACGATGTACCACAACCGGGGCGATTCCACGTTCGCCGGCGAGTCCGCGACCTACGGCGACTTCTCGGGCCTGGACGACCTGTGGACCGAACGGCCCGAGGTCGTGCACGGCATGGAGAGGATCTACGAGCGGTGGGTGAAGGACTTCGCCATCGACGGCTTCCGGATCGACACCGTCAAGAACGTCAACATGGAGTTCTGGACCCAGTGGGCGACCGCGCTCGACAGGTACGCGTCGCAGCACGGCCGTAAGAACTTCTTCATGTTCGGCGAGACCTACTCCGCGGACACCTCCGTCACCTCGCCGTACGTCACCCAGGGGCGGCTGGACGCGACCCTGGACTTCCCGTTCCAGGACGCGGCCCGCTCCTACGCGTCCCAGGGCGGCAGCGCGCGGAAGCTGGCGGCCGTCTTCGGCGACGACTACAAGTACACGACCGACAAGGCGAACGCCTACGAAGAGGTCACCTTCCTCGGCAACCACGACATGGGCCGGATCGGGTACTTCCTGAAGCAGGACAACCCGAAGGCCACGGACGCGCAGCTGCTCGCCAAGGACAGGCTCGCCGACGAGGTGATGTTCCTCAGCCGGGGCAACCCGGTCGTCTACTACGGCGACGAGCAGGGCTTCACCGGCTCCGGCGGCGACAAGGACGCCCGGCAGACGATGTTCGCGTCGAAGGTCGCCGACTACCTGGACGACGACGAGATCGGCACCGACCGCACCGCGGCCAGTGACTCCTACGACACGAGTGCACCGCTCTACCGGCAGATCAGCGCTCTCGGAAAGCTCCGCAAGGACAACCCGGCCCTCGCCGACGGCGTCCAGACCGAGCGCTACGCGGCCGACGGCGCCGGCGTCTACGCGTTCACCCGGACGGACGCGAAGACCGGCCAGGAGTACGTGGTCGCCTTCAACAACGCCGACACCGCCAGGACGGCGACCTTCGCCACCGGCTCCGCCGGCATGCGCTACCGGGCGATCTACGGCACCCACGGCACCCTGACGTCCGGTACGGACAACGGCGTCACCGTCACCGTCCCCGCCGAGTCCGCCGTCGTCTACAAGGCGGCCGGCCCCCTCGCCAGGCCCGCCACCACCCCGGCGATCACCCTACGGGCCCCCGCCGCCGGCGCCACCGGCACCGTCGACCTCACCGCGGACGTCACCGGGGGACAGCTGAACCGGGTCGTCTTCGCCGCCCAGGTCGGCGACGGCAGGTGGACCACCCTCGGCTCCGCCGACCACGCCCCCTACCAGGTCACCCAGACCCTCGCCAAGGACGTCCCGGCCGGCACCGCCCTGCGCTACAAGGCGGTCGTGATCGACTCCGCCGGGCACACGAGCAGCGCGCTCGCCGAGAGCACCAGCGGCACCCCGCCCGCCGCCGAGACGCCCACCGCCTCCTCCCGCGACCACGTGGTCGTCCACTACAAGCGCACCGACGGCGACTACGCCGACTGGGGCCTGTACGCCTGGGGCGACCTCGCCGACGGCGAGGCGACCACCTGGCCGGCGAGCCACCCCTTCATCGGCCGGGACGCGTATGGCGCCTTCGCCTACGTCAAGCTGAAGCCCGGCGCGTCGAACGTCGGCTTCCTGGTCATCGACAAGGACGGCACCAAGGACGTCTCCGCCGACCGCTCCATCGACGTCACCAGGACGGGCGAGGTCTGGATCGAGCAGGGGAAGGCGGACGTCCTCACCACGAGGCCCTCCGATGCCTACCCCGCGCAGGACACCACCAAGGCGGTCATCCACTACCACCGCGCCGACGGGGACTACGACGGCTGGGGCCTGCACGTCTGGACGGGCGCCGCGAACCCCACCGACTGGTCGAACCCGCTCGAGCCGGTGAAGACTGACGCCTATGGCGCGGTCTTCGAGGTACCGCTCACCGAGGGTGCCACCAGCCTCAGCTACATCATCCACAAGGGCGACGAGAAGGACCTCGCCGCCGACCAGTCACTCGACCTCAAGGCCGACGGCTACGAGGTGTGGCTGTTGAACGGCCAGGAGGAGTACCTGCTCCCGCAGCCCGCCGGCAGCGCGGCCGCGCTCGACCTGACCACCTCCAAGGCGGTCTGGATCGACCGGGACACGGTCGCCTGGGACGGCGTCGACGGTGCCGCCTCGACCCAGCTGCTCTCCTCCCACGACGGTTCGATCGCCGTCAAGGACGGGACGCTGACCAGCGACGACGAGCGGTGGCTGCGGCTGACGAAGACCACCCTCACCGACGCCCAGAAGGCCAGGTTCCCCTACCTGAAGGACTACACGGCCTGGTCGGTCGACCCGCGCGACCGCGGCCGGGTGCGCGAGGCGCTCGGCGGACAGCTCGTCGCCTCCCAGCGGGCCGCCAACGGCGCCGTACTGGCCGCGACCGGCGTGCAGCTCGCCGGGGTCCTCGACGACGTGTACGCCAAGGCCACGACGGCGCACCTCGGCCCGGTCTTCCACCACGGAAAGCCCACGCTCTCCGTCTGGGCGCCGACCGCGCAGAATGTCGCCCTCGAACTCGACGGCTCCCTGAAGACGATGCACCGCGACGCCGTCACCGGCGTCTGGTCCGTCACCGGCCCCGCCTCCTGGAAGAACAAGCCCTACCGGTACGTCGTCAAGGTCTGGGCGCCCAGCGTCCGGAAGATCGTCACCAACAAGGTCACCGATCCCTACTCCGTCGCCCTCACCGCCGACTCCCGGCGCAGCCTCGTCGTCGACCTGAACGACAGGTCGCTCGCGCCGAACGGCTGGTCGACGTACACCAAGCCCAGGGCCGTACCGATGAAGGACGCCCAGATCCAGGAGCTGCACGTCCGGGACTTCTCGGTGGCGGACGCCACCGTCCCGGCCGCCGACCGGGGCACGTACCTCGCCTTCGCCGACAGGAACAGCGACGGCTCCAGGCACCTCAGGGCCCTCGCCAGGGCCGGGACCTCGTACGTCCACCTCCTCCCGGTCTTCGACTTCGCCACCGTGCCCGAGACGAAGGCCGACCAGGCGAGCCCCGGCTGTGACCTCGCCTCCTACCCGGCCGACTCGGAGCAGCAGCAGGAGTGCGTCGCCGCGGTGGCCGCGAAGGACGCCTACAACTGGGGTTACGACCCGTACCACTTCACGGTCCCGGAGGGCTCGTACGCCACCGACCCGGACGGCACCGCGCGTACCGTCCAGTTCCGGAAGATGGTCAAGTCGCTCAACGACGACGGGCTGCGGGTCGTCATGGACGTCGTCTACAACCACACCGCGGCCAGTGGCCAGGCGGACACCAGCGTCCTCGACCGGATCGTGCCCGGCTACTACCAGCGGCTGCTCGCCGACGGCAGCGTCGCCGACAGCACCTGCTGCGCCAACACCGCGCCCGAGAACGCCATGATGGGCAAGCTGGTGGTGGACTCGATCGTCACCTGGGCCAGGGAGTACAAGGTCGACGGGTTCCGCTTCGACCTGATGGGCCACCACCCGAAGGCCAACATCCTCGCGGTCCGCAAGGCCCTGGACGCACTGACCCTGAAGAAGGACGGCGTCGACGGCAGGAAGATCATCCTGTACGGGGAGGGCTGGAACTTCGGCGAGGTCGCCAACGACGCCCGGTTCGTGCAGGCCACGCAGCAGAACATGGCCGGCACCGGCATCGCCACCTTCTCCGACCGCGCCCGGGACGCCGTGCGCGGCGGCAGCCCCTTCGACGACGACCCCGGCATCCAGGGCTTCGCGTCCGGCCTCTACACCGACCCCAACGCCTCCACGGCCAACGGCACCCCGGCCGAGCAGAGGGCCCGGCTGCTGCACTACCAGGACCTGATCAAGGTCGGCCTGACCGGCAACCTCGCGAAGTACCGGTTCACCGGCAGCGACGGCAAGGAGGTCACCGGCGCCGAGATCGACTACAACGGCTCGCCCGCCGGGTACGCCGACGCGCCCGGCGACGCCCTCGCCTATGTCGACGCGCACGACAACGAGTCGCTGTTCGACGCGCTGACGTACAAGCTGCCGGCCGGCACCTCCGCGTCCGACCGGGCCCGGATGCAGGTCCTGGCGATGGCCACGGCCGCCCTCTCGCAGGGGCCCTCGCTCTCCCAGGCCGGCACCGACCTGCTGCGCTCCAAGTCCCTGGACCGCAACTCCTTCGACAGCGGCGACTGGTTCAACGCCGTCCACTGGAACTGCGCCGACGGCAACGGCTTCGGCCGCGGGCTGCCCATGGCCGCCGACAACCGGTCCAAGTGGTCCTACGCCAAGCCGCTGCTGACCTCGGTGAAGGTCGGGTGCGCGCAGATCGACGGGGCCTCGGCCGCCTACCGGGACCTGCTGAGGATCCGTACGACCGACAGGGCGTTCTCGCTCGGCACGGTCGCGCGGGTCCAGTCCGAGCTCTCCTTCCCGCTGTCGGGGAAGGACGAGACGCCCGGTGTGATCACCATGGAGCTCGGTGACCTGGTCGTCGTGTTCAACGCGAGCCCCGAGCGGCAGGAGCAGCGGGTGGACGCCCTGGCCGGGACCGGCTACCGGCTGCACCCGGTGCAGGCGTCGGGCGCGGACCCGGTCGTGAGGACGGCTTTGTACGCGCGGGAAACGGGTACTTTCGTGGTTCCGGGACGCACGGTGGCGGTGTTCTCCCGGACGACGTGACCGCGGCCTTACTGTGGTGGGGCAGGCCCGGGACCGGGCACTGCCCCACCGGTGTTGTCCAGGGGTTGGGGCTGGGGAAATGGACGCCAACGGCAAGCTGACAGACACGACCGTGCTGGTCGTGGACGACGAACCCGCGAGCCGGTACACGCTGGGCACCGTCCTGCGCCGGGCGGGTCACCAGGTCGTCGCGGTCGCCGACGGCCGGCAGGCGCTCAGCGAACTCGACGTACGGCTGCGCAAGGGCACCCTGCCCGACGTGGCCCTGATCGACGTCGGCCTGCCGGACATGAGCGGCTTCGAGCTGTGCCGCCGGCTCAAGGAGCGGCCGCACCTGGCCGGTCTGCCCGTCGTCCACTTCTCCACCCTCCGCGTCGCCCCCGAGGACCGCTGCCCGGGTCTGGACATGGGGGCCGAGGCGTACCTGACGGTCCCCGCGGAGCCGGACGAGCTCGAGGCGGCGGTCCGGGCCGCGGTGCGCGCGGCCCGGCTGCGCGCCGACGACCAGGCACTGGTGCGACGGCTGAAACTGCTGTCGGAGACGATCGTCACCATCCAGTCGGCGCGCTCCCTGCACGAGCTGGCCACCGCCGCCGCGGACGGCGCCGCCCGCCTCCTCGGCTGCCCCGCCGCCGTCTTCGTCCTCGACCAGGACGACGAGCTGTACCGCGGCCTGAGCCGGGAGCGCACCTCCCTCGCCCTCCCGGACGAGGACGCCCACCGGGAGGTGGCCGGCCTGCTGCGACGGCTCGCCCGGGGCCAGTCCGGGGTCCGCATCACCACCGTGCCGGCGCCGCTGTGGCCCACCGGGTTCTTCCGGCCCGGCGTGCAGCACGACGCCCGGCTGACGCTGGTCCTCACCCAGGACGGCAAGGTCCCGGTGTGCCTGGCCACCCCCACCCGCGGGCAGCGCAGGGTCGACCCGGAGAACGAGGCGCTGCTGGCCCAGCTGGCCCAGGCCACCGCGCTCGCCGCCGAGCCCCTGCTCATGTACCAGGTGGAGCGGCATGTCGCGCTCACCCTCCAGCACAGCTTCCTGCCCCGCCCGCACCAGCTGCCCGACCTGCCGGGCGTCGACATAGCGGTGCGCTACGAGCCCGCCTCCCAGGAGACCGAGATCGGCGGGGACTTCTACGCCGCCCTGCGGGTCCGCGACGGGGTGCTCACCGCGGTCGGGGACGTCGTCGGGCACTCGCTGGACGCGGCCACCGTCATGGTCGAACTGCGGCACGCGCTGCGCGCGTACTGCCTCACCGAGAGCGACCCGGCCGCCCTCGCCGAACGGCTCGACCAGGTGCTGCAGCACTACCACGCCGAGGTCACGGCGACCGTCTGCCTGGCCCTGATCGACCCGGTGACCGGGCGCACCCGCATCGCCAACGCCGGCCACATCCCGCCGCTGATACTGGGCGAGGACGGCAGTGCCGAGTACGTCAAGGCGGCCGGCCCGCTGCTCGGGGTGGGCCTGCCCCACCCGCCGCCGACCGAGCTGGTCCTCGAACCCACCGACCGGCTTCTCATGGTCACCGACGGCCTGATCGAGACCCGAGGCACCGACCTCGCGGTCTCGATGGAACATCTGCGCGCCGCGGCCGGCGGTGCCCTGCCCGGCGTGGAGGCCCTGTGCGACACCCTCCTCGCCTGCTTCGGCCGCGACCGCGAGGACGACGTCGCCCTGCTGGCGCTGAGCCTGGCGCACCAGAGAGCTGAACCGGGCGCTCAACTCGCCGCTAAATCAACGCAATTGAGTTGACGGATCAAGTAGGCCGGCGGGCGTTGCCGCGCAATCGAGCGTGACTGGGCGAAAGCGCGCGCAATCGGGCAGGCCCCGTGACCGCACCCGCTCTCCCCGCGTCGGACGCCTCAGCCTCCGCCCACCGCTTCGGTCGCCCCGAATGAGACCTAGGCTGGGCCCCCGTTACGTAGAACAGGAGTGCCCATGCCGCAGATCACCGTCGACTACACCGCCACCGCGGAGCCCGCCTTCGACCGGGCCGGCTTCGCCCGGGCCCTGCACCGCGCCGTGGTCGACATCGCGGCCGCCAAGCCCGAGGCCTGCAAGACCCTGTTCCGCGCCGCCGACGAGACCGTCTTCGGCCACGGCACCGACGGGGCGCATGTCATCGTCCACGTGACCTTCGGGCTGCTGGCCGGCCGCACCGACGAGACGAAGGCGAGGCTGACCGAGACCACCCTGGAGCTGCTGCGGGAGCACCTGAAGCCGGAGGGGTCCGTCCTGCACGCCTCGGCGGAGGTGCGGGACCTGGATCCCTCGTACCGGAAGTACGAGGGCTAGCTCGCGGTTCCCCGCACCCCCTGAAGGTGTGCTCACCGTATCGCCCCGCTTTCAGGGGCGCGGGGAACTGCGCGACCAGCCCCCACCGCGCCGCAGCCGGACGACGGCCCCGGCGCCCCCGTACCGGGGCGGGGGGGGCCTGTCCTAGCCCGCCAGGGCGATCAGCCGCGCGGCCAGGTCGGCGAACGGGCCGTCGGTCGGTTCGTTCTCGACCATGCGCTTCACCAGCGCGGTCATCTCCTCGTCGTACGCCGCGCTCACCGCGGTCAGCGCCGCGAAGTCGTGGACGAGCTGGATCTCCAGCTCGGCGCGCGGGATGCGCCGCCCGTCCAGCCAGATCAGGGCCGTCGACTCGGTGAGCGAGATCCAGGAGCGGATGACCAGTTCCAGGCGGGCCGGGGCCTCGGTGACCTGGAGGTGGGCGAGGATCTGCTCGTAGGCGGCCTGCCGTACGGAGTCGATGAGCGCGTTGGTCGCCGAGGAGCCGACCGCCGGGCCGCCGCGCATCAACGCCGCGAAACCGGGCCCGTGTTCGTCGACGAAGTCGAAGAACCGGCGCATCACGCGCAGCAGTCTGGCCCCGAGCGGGCCCTCGTGCGGCTCGTTGAACCGGCTTGCGAGATCCTCCGAGGCCCGCTTCAACGCCGCCTCGTACAGGCTGAGTTTGCCGGGGAAGTAGTGGTAGACGAGCGGCCGCGAGATGCCCGCGGCCGAGGCTATCTCGTCGATGGAGACCTCGTCGGGCGAGCGACGGCTGAACAGTTCGAGGGCGACGCCGATCAACTGCTGCCGCCGCTCCTCGACTCCCATCCTGCGGCGTACCCCGGTTGTCATGCGAACACCTTACCGATCGGATCCGGCCTCCCACGGCCCTCACACCGCACGGGCGTTCACAGATCACGTACCAGCCGCCCGCTTCACGCCCGGGACCACGGATCAGCACCGAGGCGGCACGCTCCGTATCCGTCTGCGCAGCTCACCCCGGGTGTTCCAGGTTTCCGTCGCGCACGCGCCGCCGGACGTTCTCCCCGCCGTGACGGCGATCGACCCCGGGGTTCCGTCCCGGCGGCGCCGACCTCACCGCAACCCGCTGATCTCGCTGCCGTCCTGCAGCGTCGCCGTCAACTCGGCCTGCGCCCCCTGTTTCGCCGCGGCCACCAGCTGCGTCCCCCGCGCCGAGGCCGTGACCCCGCCGGTCGCCCGGATCGACGCGGTGTCGCGGCTGCCCGCGGCCAGCAGGTACCACTGGCCGCCGCCGGACTTCCACAACACCCCGGCGAGCACGTGCGGATCGCGCGGACCGCAGGCCGTCACGTCGGCCCCCTTCGCGGCGACCGCCCCGTACCGGCTGCCCGGTGTCCGGAACTGGGCCAGCGACAGGGTCCCGTCACCCCGCCAGGTCTCGGCACGCGTGCACACCCACGACCCGGTGCCGCCCGTGTCCGGCAGCTGCTGCTCGGCGAACGCCCAGGCGTTGACACTGCGCACTCCCGCCGACCGCTGGGCGGCCAGCGAGCAGGCGAACGGCGCCCAGTCGCGCAGCGCCTTCGCCTCCGGGGCGTCACCGCTCTCGCCGGGCCGCCCGGAGGTGAGCCGGGCCGGCACCAGTTCGCCCAGGTCGGTCGCGAGGTGCGCCCCCTGCGCGTCGGTCAGCTGGAGCACGTTCCACGTCGTGCACGCCCCCTGCCCCAGCGCCGAACTGGCCAGCGGGCCGGTCACCCCGTCGGCCAGCCCCAGGTCCATCGCCCCCGCGGTCGGGTTCATCAGGTCCCGTTCGGCCGCCTTGGTCACCCAGGGAGCGGTCAGATAGCGGACGTTGCCGTCGGCACGGCCGAGCACCAGGGCACTCGCCTCCGCGCCGGTCGCGCCGTCGACCCGGGCGAAGTCCAGGGCCGCGCCCTCGGTGCCGTCCTTCGGCTCGGCGTAGCGGGCGATGCGCAGGCCGTCGTAGAAGATCACCACCCGGGCGCTGTCGACCACGCCCGCGTACAGCAGCTGGGGCGGTCCCGCCGGGCCGCCGGTCTGGGTGCCCGGGGTCGCCGAGACGCGGACGGTGGCGCCGGGCCGGGCCCAGACGGCGAGGGCGCGGCGCAGCAGCGCGCTGTCGCCGGTGAGGGCGCCGCGGGCCGGCCAGACGGAGAAGTCGGTGCGCGCGGCGGTCTCCCAGGCGGTCGCCGGGACCTTTGTCAGCCGGGCCGGGTCCAGGGCGGCCTGGGCGGCCGGGTTCTGCGCGTACACCGGGGCGGCCGCGCCGTCGGCGCCCCAGCCGCCGGCCGGCAGCACGACCAGCGCCCCGCAGACCGCGAGGGCGGCAGCGGCGGCGAGGGCGGCCTTGGTGTGCCGGCGGCGGCGCATCAGATCGGTGGGCCGGGCCTGCAGCGAACAGGGGTCGAACTCGGGGGAGTCGAGCAGGGGGTACTGCGCCGGGACGCCGTTCGCCTCGGCGAGCGCGCCCTCCGGGTGCTCGACGCCGACCGCCCGGAGGATCCTGCGGACGTCGCCGTCGGGGAGCTGTTCGAGGCCGCGCAGCGCGTAGGCGGCGCGGGCCGGGCCGGAGAGGGCGGCGAGCCGCTGGTCCAGGGCGAGTTCGTCGGCGCCGCCGGAGCGCGGGAAGAGCCTGAGGCCCCACACCTGGGGGAGCAGCGGCGGCAGCTGGGCGCGCCGGGGCCACGCGGTGAGCCGCAGTGGCCGGCCGGCCTCCAGCGCCGCCCGCACCACTTCGAGGCGGACCAGCGAGTACCCGGGATCGGTCTTCCGGCCGCCCGACTGGGCCGGGACCACCGGGGCCTGCCGGCGGCCCCGGGGCAGGGCGTGCTGGACCAGGGAGTGCGCGGTCAGGACGCGGCGGCCGCGCGGCAGGCCCGCCGGCAGCACCAGGTAGGCGAGCCGGACCAGCCGCGGGTAGTGCTCGACGAGCGCGGCCTCGGCCTGCTCGATGTCGACGGCCGGATGCGGGGCTCGGGCGGAGGCCGCGTGACGCGGGGCTACATCCTGTGACTGCACGTCCTGAAGAACGAGCGAACCGTTGGTAGGTCACCGCCACCCAGGTGACAGCGCGGTGCCCGCACGATATGAGTGCTTCGCGGTCCGCAGCCGTATCGAAGGGGACGGGCCCCTGTACAGGCACCCGGGGCCGGCAACGCGACCGGAGGAACAGATGAGGTTGACCCGACCGATGCTCGCCGTGGCGGGCGCCGCGGCCGCACTGGCGCTGGCGGGCTGCGGATCCGGCGACGGCAAGGCGGAGGCGAAGATCCCGGTCACCGCGACCGGCAGCCTGGAGAGCCTGGCCGCCAAGGTGAAGTGCACGCCGGACATGCAGATCGACACCGACGAGGTCCGCCAGGCCATCTGCAAGGTCTCCGCCGGCAAGTTCGTCTTCGCCACCTTCGCCACCGACCGCGGCCAGCGCGAGTGGATCAACGACGCGAAGGACTACGGCGGGTTCTACCTCGTCGGCCGCAAGTGGGTCGCCGTCGGCACCGACAAGCTGGTCAAGTCGCTGCAGACCACGCTGGGCGGCGAGGAGGAGATCGGGGTCGACCACAGCAAGCACACCAGCTGAGGTCCGCTCGGCCGCGGTGCGCGGCACACACGGAAGCGGGCGGTGGGAGACTCCCACCGCCCGCTTCGTGCTACCGGCCGCGCTGCGGCCGGCTAGCTGTCGCTCACTGGCACTTGCGGCCGGTGTTGATGCAGTTGGCGATCGTGTTCGCCAGGTTGTTCTTGGTGACGCTGATGAAGTCGTCGTGGTCGGTGGCCGCCTTGTGCAGCTGCTCCGGGAAACCGTCCACGGCGTAGGCGTTCTTCACCTGGCCGTTCACGATGGACGGCTGGGCCAGGTTGTAGACCAGACGCATCGTCAGCTGCGGGATCGCCTTGAAGCCGTTCCCGCAGACACCGCTCGCGGGGTCCGCGAAGGCCACGTGCGTACGGTGGTTGGCGCTGTCGATGTTCTTGCCGTCCCAGCAGCTCTGGAAGGCGAAGGTACGCACCACCTGGCTGCCCTTCGGGCAGATCGGGTACTGCGTGGTCAGCTGGACCTTGTTCTCGAAGCCGGTGCAGCTCCAGTGCGCGTTGGCGTTGGCCAGACCGTTGGTCGTGGTCTTGGCGTCACCGGTGATGATGCGCAGGAACTGGGGCATCGCGACGACCTTGCTGGCCGGGCTGCCGACGTACTTGATCTGCGCCTGGACCGGCGTGATGATCTTGCCGACGTTGCCTTCCTTGCCACCGCCGAGCGCGTTCGCGTCGAACTCCTTCGAACCGTCCTGCTCACGCACGACCGGCCAGTAGTAGGCCGAGAGGTCACTCTGGTTCTGGCAGCTGGAGGGGGCGGCCAGCAGCGAGTCGTTCGTGGAGAACGCGTTGACCTTCTGGTTGCCGACGTAGTCGTGCTCGTGGTGCGCGCCGTTGGTCACGCCGGGCGCCACGATGACGTTGTCGGTGTTGTGGTTCTTGTTCTGGTTCGTGCCACAGCGGGTGACGAAGGAACCGGTCGAGGCGTTGGCGGACTTCTGCGGCTTGGCCTGGACGTTCGGCGCGACCTTCGTGATGTCCACGAAGTCCGCCGCGGTCGGGCCGTTGCCGGCCTGACCGCCGATGCCGACGTCCACCGGGGTGCTGGCACTGGCGCTCGGGGCGGCGCCGCCGGCCTGGCCGTTGTTCTGGCCGCCGTTGTTGTTGTTCTGACCACCGTTGTTGTTCTGGCCGCCGTTGTTGTTGCCCTGGCCGGCGGTGGTCTGGTTGGCGGTCTGCGTGGTGCAGGCGGCGAGCTGCGCCAGCGAGTTGTCGAACTGGCCGCCGACCCGGGTGATGTCGATCCGGATCCGGTCGATCGTGGCCGCCCGCTTCTCCTTGAGGGGGCCGACGATCGCGTTCTGCACGAAGTTGGCGTCACCCGCCTGCGCCTGACGCGTGGAGGCGAGCCGGGAGTAGGCCTCGGTGATCTGCTTGTCGAGGTTCGCCAGCTCCGTCGCGACCCCCTGCTTGGCCTTGTCGGGCACGTTCGTCAGCTTCTGGCCGACGTCGGGGCAGGAGATGGTCGCCACCGTCGCGGCGGCGGCCTTCGTGTAGTTCTGCGCCGAGTTGTTCGACTCGTGAGCCGAAGCGTTCATCTGCGCATAGAGCAGCCCGCCCCCGCCGAGTGCGACAGCCGCCGATGCGGCTATGACCTTGACGGTCAGCGGCGAGCGGCGTTTGCGTATGTTGCGTCCCATGGAACTCCTCAGACCTTCCTTGCGGGGCGGCATCGAGGCGCCCGACAGGAGTGAAGCGGCGTCCATTCATACGCACCCTGTCCCAGGCGTGTTCAGCCGCCTCACAAATTCATCAGAGATTTGTTACGCACTTGGGCCACAACTGCCGTTTGAGCAGGGAACTTACTGGAAAATCAGCGATCGCGGTCAAGGTGCGCGAGCACCGCGAGGACGCGCCGATTGTCATCGTCCGACACCTCGAGTCCCAGTTTGGTGAAGATGTTGGAGGTGTGTTTGGCGATGGCCCGTTCCGTGACGACGAGCTGCCCGGCGATCGCCGCGTTCGAGCGGCCCTGCGCCATCAGCTCCAGCACCTCCCGCTCGCGCGGTGTCAAGCCGCCCAGCGGCCGGTCGTCGGCCCGCCGGGCCAGCAGCTGCTGGATCACCTGAGGGTCCATGGCCGTACCGCCCGCCGCGACCCGCCGTACGGCGTCCACGAACTGCTCCGCGTCGAGCACCCGGTCCTTCAGCAGGTACCCCACCCCGCCGCTGCCGTCGGCCAGCAACTCCCGCGCGTACAGCCGCTCCACGTGCTGGGAGAGCACCAGCACCGGCAGCCCCGGCCGGTCCCGCCGCGCCCTGAGCGCGCACTGCAGTCCCTCGTCGGTGTGCGTGGGCGGCAGACGTACGTCCACCACGGCCACGTCCGGGTCCAACTCGGCGAGAGCACGCGCGAGTTCGGGGCCGGACTCGACGGCGGCGGCGATCTCGAAGCCGTAGGCCTCCAGCAGCCGGACGAGTCCGTCGCGCAGCAGGAACAGGTCCTCGGCTAGGACAACACGCACGGAATCTCCATGGTGACCATGGTGGGACCGCCCGCGGGGCTGCTGACGGCCAGGACGCCGTCGAATGTACCCAGTCGCCGCTCCACCCCGGCAAGACCCGAGCCCGCGCCGACCACCGCCCCGCCCCTGCCGTGGTCCGTGACCGAGATCCGCAGCATGCCGCCGCCGTCCGTCACGTGGTGCAGGTCCACCCAGATCCGGTCGGCGCCGGAGTGCTTGACCGCGTTGGTCAGCACCTCGCTCACCGCGAAGTACGCGGCCGACTCCACCGGCGCGTCCGCCCGTCCGGACAGCTCCACGGTCACCTCCGTCGGCACCGGCAGCCGCAGCGCCAGCGCCCGTACGGCGTCGCCGAGGCCACGCTCGGCCAGCACCGGCGGGTGGATGCCCCGGACCAGGTCCCGCAGCTCGCCCAGGGCCTCCACGGAGGCCCGCCGGGTCTGCGCGAGCAGTTCCCGCGCCCGCGCCGGATCCTTGTCCAGCAGCATCTCCACGGTCCCGAGGTCCATGCCCATCGCGACCAGCCGGGCCTGCGCCCCGTCGTGCAGATCCCGTTCGATCCGGCGCAGCTCGGCCGCCGAGGTGTCCACGGCGTCCTTCCGGCTCTCCGTCAGCACCCTTACTCGCTGGACGAGTTCACCTCGGCCGGGGTCGAGGACGGCGCGGGTCAGCCGGAAGTGGGCGACGAGCAGACGCGGGCACAGGTACCAGGCGCCGACCAGCAGGACGGCGGCGGTGGCGGCGGCCCCGAACGCGGTGGACAGGCCGGAGACCGGCACGAAGCCGTACCAGTAGGTGCCGCCGTCGGCGAGCACCCGCCACAGCCCGGCGGCCACCGCGAACCCCTCGAACGGGTAGAACAGCAGGACCGCGGGCAGCAGCGCGGTCACGAACCCGGCCGTCATGTCCACGAACAGCCACAGCACGTCCCGCCCGACCTGCGGGTCCCGCAGCATCCCGAAGGTCCTGGCCCACGGGTTGGCGTCCGCCGGCAGCGGCCGGTACGCCGACCGGATCCGCACCCCGCACCACTCGTACGCGAGGCGTCGCCGCACGTCCGCCACCCGCCGCGTCCCGTCCAGGACCCAGGGGGTCGTGACGATGCCGGCGCCGATCGGGATCAGCGCGACCGAGATCGCGGTCAGGGCGAAGCAGAGGACGGAGACCGGCAGGATCACCAGTGCCAGCACCAGCCCCCGCACGGCGGCGAGCAGCACCTCCCGGGCCCGCTCGCGCGGGCCGCCACTGTTCGTGTTCGTCGTCATGGCCGTCAGTCTGTCCGACCCCACGGACCCCGGTCACTGGTCCGAAGCCCCCGGTCAGGGGGTGGTGCCAGATACACCTCGGGGACGTCGAACGCCTCCGGGGAGCAACGCCCCGAAGGGGCGCGGGGCGGTGCCGGGCATGCGGCTCCGCCGCCCGAGTGCGCCCAGCTCCCCAGCGACCCGCACCCGGCTCACGACCCGTCCCCCGCAAGCCCGAGCACCCGCGCCTCGACAACAGGGTCCAGCCCCACGGACGGCCGGTCCTCACGCGCCGGCGCCACCCCGCCGATCTCCTGGAGCCGGCGCCACGTGTCGGCCACCGTCTCCTCGGCGGGCCGGCACACCAGGCCCGTCGCCAGGGCCCGGGAGATGTCGATCCCGTACATGCAGTCGTACAGCTCGCTGCCCGGCGGCAGCCACACCGGGAGCTGCGTCCACGGCTCGATCCCGGCGGCCAGGATCGACTCCGGTGCCGTCCAGCGCAGTTCGGCGTGCGAGCCGGTCACCCGGCGGCAGGTGTCGAGGAGTTCGCCCATCGTGGTGTGCCCGGTCGGCCCGACCAGGTTGTACGGCCCCGAAAGGCCCCGCTCGACCGCGCCGAGGGTCCACTCGGCGAGGTCCCGGGCGTCCACGTACTGGAGGGCGAGGTCCCGCGGGCCCGGTGCGAGGACCGGGCCGCCGCGCGCGATCCGGTTCAGCCACCAGGGCAGCCTGCCCACGTTCTCGTACGGCCCGAGGATCTGTCCGGCGCGTACGAGGACCGAGCCCTCCGGGCCGAAGGACTCGACGGCGGCCAGCTCACCGCCCCGTTTGTCCTGCGCGTACTCGGTCTGCTCCGCGTCCGCGGCGGCGCCCGTCACCACGGCGGTGTCCTCGGTGTGACCGGCCGGGCGCGGCCACTCGTACACCGAGCAGCTCGACACGTACACATACCGGCCGAGACGGCCCCGCAGCAGGCGCGCGGTGTCCCGCACCGCCCGGGGCGCCGCCGACCAGGTGTCGACGACCGCGTCCCACTCGGTGCCGTCCGCGAGCGCGGCGAGACCCTCGGGTGCGGTGCGGTCGCCCCGCAGCGACCGCGCCCCCGGCGGGGGTTGCCGGTGCCCCCGGTTGAACACGGTCACCGGCCAGCCGCGCCCGAGCGCCGCCTCGACGACGGCGCGCCCCACGAACTCCGTACCACCCAGCACAAGAAGTCTCATGCCGATGATCGTGCCCGGCCCCGCCGCCCCACGGAACGCGGATCTGCCGGCAGCGGAACGCCCCCGCCGACGGCGGGCCCGACCGTCCCGGGCCGCCGTGACGGCCCCGCCACCACGGCGGCAGCGACCACGGCCGGCCGACCCGCTCGCCGCCGACCGAGCCGGCCGGTCCGGTGGGCGGCCGTCGGCCCGGTGGACGGGTCGGGGGCCGCCCCCTCGACCGACGAATCCGGTCGCCACCGACCACAGCAGCCGGTCCGGCCGGGCGCCGACGGGTCAGCGGCCTGTCGGCGGGGTGTACTTGTATCCGACGCGGCGCACCGTCTGGATCGCCCGACGGTGTTCCGCGCCCAGCTTGCGGCGCAGGCGGGCGACGTGGACGTCGACCGTGCGGCCGTCGCCGACATGGCCGTAGCCCCAGACCGTGGTGACCAACTGGTCCCGGGTGTGCACCCGGTTCGGATGCGCGACCAGATGCGCGAGCAGCTCGAACTCCAGGTAGGTGAGGTCGAGTTCACGTCCGTCGACCTGCGCGGTGCGCTGGACGCTGTCGACGGTCACGAGCGGCTCGCCGACGGCGGCCGGAGCCGCGCCGGGCGCCGCGCCGGCGTCCACCGGCCGGTCCGGGACCGCGACCGGCAGGAACGGCGGCTGCTGGTCCGCCGGGACCAGCACCAGGTAGCCGATCATCGGCGGCTGGCCCGGCAGGGTGGGCAGGGTGTGCTGCGGCGCGGGCAGCCAGGTGGCGCCGGGCGGCAGCAGGTCCGCCATGTCCACGACCTCGTCCCGGTCGACGGCACGCAGCCGGTGCCGGGGAGCGGGGGAGGCGGCGAGGGCGGGAGCGGGGGAGAGGGAACGAGTGGTCGCCATGAGACGTCAGCTCTTTCGCGCGAGGAGTTCGTCGGTCGGGACGGCGGCCGCGATTCGTGGTCGGGCGCGCCGGGGACGTACTGCGTTCCGCGCTGGCCGAAGGCCGGGGTATACGGCTTTAGAGGGCCCGCGCGTTCATCGCGCGACAACACACCCGGTCGAAGTCGTGGTGCTGACGGGAAGGCCAGAACGGCTCGAGGTCATGGCGACCCGTCGCGGTGTGGTTCTGGAAGCTGGCCATGCGCATATTGAAGCAGACACAGCCTGGAAACAGGACCCTTCTCTCACTGGTCGGACGCCTCCCGGACCCGGCACCGACCCCGCCGCCCTCACCCCACCAGGCGTTTGTGCCAGGTCAGCGGAGTGAGCTCGATCGCCTTGTCCGGATTGCCGTCCCACACTGCGGACAATCCGGCGTCCACGAGCGCGGCGACGACCGCACGGCCGATGGCCTTGGTGGTGTCGGCGGAGCCGTAGAAGCCGCCGTAGGAGAGACTCAGACCCCGGCCTTCGGCCGCGCCGCGCGTGCCCTGGTGGTGGAAGAAGACGAAACCCCGCGTCCGGTCCGCGTCCCGCGCCTCGGCGCCTGTCTCGCTCAGCCCGCAGGAACGGCAGCACGTGAAGTCCTGGCGGGCCACGATCCCTTCGCGCTCCAGGGCCGCGAACGCCCGCGTCAGCCGGTCCGGGTCGGTGAGACGGCGCCGCCGAGTCCGCGCACGGCCTCCCGCAGTTCCTCGGGCGCACACCACACGTACGTCTGCCCGCTCTCCGTCCAGGCGTTGACGGCGAGCACCTCGTCGATCTCCATGCCGCCGATGGCACACGCCACTGACAACGCGGCCCCGGGCAGCCGGAAGGGGCGCCCACCGCCGGACGGTGGACGCCCCTTCGAGGAGCCGGACGCGGATCAGACCTGGCCGGCCTTGTCCAGGGCGGTGCAGCAGGTGTCGACGATCAGCCGGGTCACGACGTACGGGTCGACGTTGGCGTTCGGGCGGCGGTCCTCGATGTAGCCCTTGCCGTCCTTCTCGACCTGCCACGGGATGCGCACCGAGGCACCGCGGTTGGAGACGCCGTAGGAGTACTTGTCCCACGGGGCGGTCTCGTGCAGACCGGTCAGGCGGTCGTCGATGCCGGCGCCGTAGTTCTTGACGTGGTCGAGCGGCTTGGATCCCTCGCCGAGCGACTCGCAGGCGGTGATGATCGCGTCGTAGCCCTCGCGCATCGCCTTGGTGGAGAAGTTGGTGTGCGCGCCGGCGCCGTTCCAGTCGCCCTTGACCGGCTTGGGGTCGAGGGTGGCGGAGACGCCGAAGTCCTCGGCGGTGCGGTAGAGCAGCCAGCGGGCCACCCACAGGTGGTCGGAGACCTCCAGCGGGGAGACCGGACCGACCTGGAACTCCCACTGGCCGGGCATGACCTCGGCGTTGATGCCGGAGATCGCGAGACCCGCCTTGAGGCAGTTGTCCAGGTGCGCCTCGACGATCTCGCGGCCGAAGATCTCGTCGGCGCCGACACCGCAGTAGTAGCCGCCCTGGGGGGCCGGGAAGCCGCCCTCGGGGAAGCCCAGCGGACGGGAGCCGTCGAAGAAGGTGTACTCCTGCTCGATGCCGAAGATCGGCTCCTGGGAGGCGAACTTCTCGGCGACCTCGACCAGCGCGGCGCGCGTGTTGGAGGAGTGCGGCGTGAAGTCGATGTCCAGGACCTCGCACAGCACGAGGACGTCGTCGCCGCCGCGGATCGGGTCCGGACAGGTGAAGACCGGCTTCAGCACACGGTCCGAGGAGTGCCCCTCGGCCTGGTTCGTGGACGACCCGTCGAAGCCCCAGATCGGCAGCGCGTCGAGACCGGCGGGGGCGCCCGCTATGATCTTCGTCTTCGAACGCAGCTTGGCCGTCGGCTCGGTGCCGTCGATCCAGATGTACTCAGCCTTGAAGGTCACGGGCCACATCCTTCGGGGTGGGTCGGGCGCACTTGCGGGTGCAGTGGCGCTACGGCACTGGGGCGCCTCGGTGTTGCCCGGCAGCCTGTCAACAGGCGATTTCCCGATCATTGCTCGGATGTGAACCCGGTGTTACCTGGTCGTTCTGTGGTGCGACTCACGTTGTGCGGGGCGGGTGACCGGGGTACGGAGCCCATTTCGGGCGCCGCGCCGGATGCCCGCGCGGCGGTCGCCGGCTCTCCCTCCGTGAGAGCCGGCGACCGCGCCTCGGGCCGTTGTGGGGCGGTCAGCCGACCTTCTCGATCAGCGCTCGCCGGATCAGGAATTTGCCGGGTTCACGGACCTGTTCGAACGCCGCGTTGTTGAGCAGCACGCAACTGCCGGAGACCGAGGTGACCTTCACCGTCGTGGACTTGTTGTTGTCCAGGTTGGTGACCTTCAGCGTGGTTCCGGCCGGGAACTGGTTGCTGGAGGCGGCCGGCGCGCCGGCCTCACCGGAGAGCGTGACGGTCGAGCCCTTGCAGACCTGCTGCCCGGAGGCGGCGGCGCCCCCGGTGTTGCCGGTGTTGCCGGTCGCAGCGCTCTGTGTGGGCGCGGCCGTGGCGGTCTGGCCGGTCTGGCCCGTCTGTCCGCTCTGGCCCGTCTGCGTCCCGTTCGCCGCCTGGGAGCCCTGAGCCGACTCCCCAACGACGCAACCGGACGCCTTCTGCTGGACCTTGATCTGTGCGATGACCGCCTCGCGGTTGGCGATCCGGGCCGCCGACTGGGCGTCCGGGTTCGCCTGTTGCCCGGCGATGAACTTCTGGTTGTTGCCGAGGGCCGTGGCCAGCCCCGAGCAGACGGTCGAGTCCGCGGCCGACGACAGTGTCTTCGCGTTCGGCGAGGACTGCGCGGCGTTCGAGGTGGTCGCCAGGACGAAGGCCCCGCCACCGGCGACGGCTGCGGCGCCGACCAGCAGTGCGACGGTCTTCCTGGCGCCGAGAGTTCTCCTACGCGACATGCGCGCCTCCTGAAAGGTGGGGAACGTACGCCGCTATGTACGAGATGCCGAACGTCGTTACTCAGCGGTTACCCGCGTCCCTGAAGTAACGTGCGTCACGTTGGAGTTGAGCGCTGTTCAGCTCTTGCTTCTGGCCAGCGCGTCCTGTACGGCTTCGGGGGTGCGGCCGACGACCGCCGTGCCGTCGTCCGCGGTGATGATCGGCCGCTGGATGAGCTCGGGGTGTTCGGCGAGGGCCGCGATCCACCGGTCGCGCGCGCTCGCGTCCCGCGCCCACTCCCGCAGTCCGAGATCCCTGGCGGCCGCCTCCTGGGTGCGGGTGATGTCCCAGGGTTCGAGGCCGAGCCGTTCCAGTACGGCCCTGATCTCGTCCTCGGTCGGTACGTCCTCCAGGTAGCGGCGGACGGTGTAGTCGGCCCCCTCGGCGTCGAGCAGGCTGAGCGCGCCGCGGCACTTCGAGCAGGCGGGGTTGATCCAGATCTCCATGCGGGAGACGGTACGCGAGCCGTCTCCGAGGGGCGTCCTGTTCGAATTTTGGGGGTGTGGTGAGGGCCCCTCAGGTATCTCCCGTCCCGCCTGAAAAACCCATCTCCACCTGGCCGTTCGACGTATCCGTGGACTGTCCCGTTGTCAGTGCCGGCCGGTACACTGGGAGCAGTGTTCGAGAGAGTCGCCGGGGCGTCCGGCGGCGCTCCGACCGCGACAGGAGGATGCCTGTGCCCGCTGCCGCACTGAAGCCGAAGTCCCTGCCGACCCAGTCCACCGCGAAGCGCGCGGTGCTGTTCGACTCGCCGTACACGCCGGTGGAGAAGCGCCCGCTGCCGGCCGGGCGGCCACGCGAGTGGTACGTCACGCACAACCGCCGTCTGAAGGCCATGCGCCTCGCCATCGCCCTGCTCGACTCCGGTGTCCATCTGCCGGGGCAGGCACGGAACGAGACGATACGGAGTACGGCCGAGAGCATCGGTGTGCATCCGCCGTCGGACACGACGTGCCACATGGTGCGGGCCCTGATGCGTTATTCGCGGTGAGCCGGTGGTGCCGGGTGCCGTCCGTTCGCGGCGGCGCCCGGCGCTTTCCACCTGGGGGCTGCCGCCCCCAGACCCCCGCACCGGGGGGTGCGGCCCTCGTGCGCCGGCTGCGGGCCGGTGGGGGCCGACCGCGCAGTTCCCCGCGCCCCTTGCGGCCCCCAGCCGCGAGCGCCGCTGGCCGTCACCCGTTTGCCGGACTCGGCATGCGCGCGGCCCGCCTCCTCGCATTCACTGCGATCAGCAGGAGACGGAGGGAGCAGCCGACTGAGGGGAGCGCCGGATGACCACACCCGCCGACCGTGCCGCCCACGGCAAGGCCGCCCGCAAGCGGGCCCCCCGTTCGACCCACGCCGGCTGGCTGCCCTCCGTCGACCGCCCCGACCCGGTCGGCATACTCGAGCGGCAGGGCCGCGACCGGCTGCCCGAGCTGCTGCCCATCCGCTACGGCAGGATGGCCGCCTCGCCCTTCGCCTTCCTGCGCGGCGCGGCCGCCGTGATGGCCGCCGACCTCGCCGCCCGGCCGCACACCGGGCTCACCGTGCAGCTCTGCGGGGATGCGCACCTGCTGAACTTCGGGCTCTACGCCTCCCCGGAACGGTCCCTGCTCTTCGACCTGAACGACTTCGACGAGACGTTTCCCGGGCCCTTCGAGTGGGACGTCAAACGGCTCGCCGCCTCCGTCGCCGTCGCCGCCCGCGAGAACGGGCACAGCGATCCGCAGGCCCGCGCCGCCGCCGGGGCGGCCGTGACCGGGTACCGGACCGCCATGCGGCGGCTGGCGGGGCTCGGGGAACTCGCCGTCTGGTACGAGCGTGTCGACGCCGGCGGTCTGACGGCCCTGGTCCGCTCCGGGCGCCGCCGGCGCCGGGTCGAGGACACCCTGACCCGGGCCCGGCGCCGCACCAGCCTGCACGCGCTCGGCCGGCTCACCGAGACCGTCGGCGGACAGCGCCGCATCATCCACGACCCGCCGCTCCTCGAACCCGCCGGAGCCTCCGACATGGCCGCCCTGCGCAAGATCTTCAGTGACTACCGCTCCACCCTCGCCGAGGAGCGCCGGCTCCTCCTCGACCGCTACCGCTTCGTCGACGCGGCCCGCAAGGTCGTCGGCGTCGGCAGTGTCGGCACCCGCTGCTTCATCGTGCTGCTCGCCGGCCGGGACGCCGACGACCCCCTGTTCCTGCAGATCAAGGAGGCCCGGCCGTCCGTACTGGAGCAGTACCTGCCGAGCGGGCCGTACGCCCACCCCGGCCACCGGGTCGTCGCCGGGCAGCGGCTGCTCCAGGCCGCGGCGGACATCTTCCTCGGCTGGCTGACCGGTCCCCAGGGCCGCGCCTACTACTGGCGCCAGCTGCGGGACATGAAGGGCTCCCTGGAGGTGGGCGCGATGGACCCGACAGGCCTGCGCGTGTACGCGGCCCTGTGCGGGACGACCCTGGCCCGCGCCCACGCCCGCTCCGGCGACCGCATCGCCATCGCCGCCTACCTGGGCGGCAGCGACACCTTCGACCGCGCGATCACCGACTTCGCGCTCGCCTACGCCGACCAGACCGCCGTCGACCACGCCGCCCTGGTCGCGGCCGTCACGGCGGGCGTGCTGACGGCGGCCCCGGGGATCTAAAAACGGGATGCACGCCCGGTGACCGGCTCCCTACGCTGGAGAGGCGTTGCGGAGTGGTCCACCACCGCTTTGTGAAGGGCGGGCCGCGCCCCGGGGAGACCGGACTACACTGCCGCGCACCGACGGACGGCCGCCCGTCCCCCCGCGTGCCGTCGGCTCCGTCGCCCGCTCACCCACCCACGCCACGGAGGCCCGTCATGGGCACCATCGTCCTCTCCGGAACCGTCGTCCTGGTCATCCTCGGATTCGGCAACCACAACTGGTGGCTCGCCGCCGTCGCCCTGCTCTTCGTGTACGTGCAGTACGGGCGGGGCTCGTCGTCGGCCTCCTCGTCGGGCGGTACGTCCGGCGGGGGAGGGGGTGTGGCCGGCGACTACAAGACCTACCGCGACCGCCGTGACCAGCAGGCCAAGTGGGAGCGCCGCTACCGCCGCGAGCGCCCCCTGGAGTTCCGGCGCCAGCAGAACGAGAAGGGGAAGTAGCCGACGGGTGCCCCCGGCCGGTCAGAGGCCGGGGGCACCCCAGACCGGGAACCAGCGGCTGAGGTCCTGCTCGATCCGCAGGTCGCTCGCGAGCGCCGCCTTCACCTGCAACTCCAGCGCGCTGTCCCGCCGCTGCCCGGAACCGGCCAGCGGCGCGAAGGGGTAGAAGGTCCCCCGCTTGTAGAGGTAGACGAGCGCGAGTCTGCGCCCGCGCTCGTCCTCGAAGGCGGCCAGGGAGCAGAGCAGCTGCGGGCCGAAGCCGTTGACCTCCATCGAGCTGTTCACCGCGTGCAGGTCGTTGACCAGCTGCGGAAGCTGGTCGGGGGAGCGCTGCGAGACCAGCCAGGAGTACCCGTAGTCGTCCTGCCGCAGCTCCACCGGCGCCCCGCCGCGGTCCGCGTCCGCGTCGAGCAGGGCCTGGACCTCCCGGTGGGTCTGCTCGAAGGCCGCGCCCTCCACGGTGGCGAAGCACACCGCGCCCCTGCCGGTGGGTCTGAATCCGGCCGCCGCCTCCAGCGTCACCGCCGCCGAGGGCAGCGCGAACAACTGGTCGAGATCCGGCGCGACCGGCTTCGTACGGCCCAGCAGGATGTCCAGGAACCCCATGCTCACCCGGCCTTCCCGGGCGGCGCCGCCTCACCCAGCTCCGCCGAGATCCGCCCCAGCTGCTCAAGCCGCTGCTCCAGGGTCGGGTGGGTGGAGAAGATGCGCTCGATGCCGGGCTCCTTGCCGGTCGCCGGGGTGAAGTAGAACGCGTTGAACGCCTGGGCCGTGCGCAGGTCCTTGGTCGGGATCCGGGCGATGTCACCGGAGACCTTGGTGAGCGCCGACGCCAGCGCCGAGGGCCGGCCGGTCAGCTGGGCCGCGGCCCGGTCGGCGGCCAGCTCCCGGTACCGGGACAGCGCTCTGATCAGCAGGAAGCTGATCGCGTACACGGCCGCGGAGACCCCGATGACCGCGGCGAACACGGCGGCCGTGTTCTGGTCGCGGCGGCCGCCGCCGAAGAGCTGGGAGTAGAACGCGAACCGCACGATCAGCCCGGCGATGACCCCCAGGAAGGACGCGATCGTGATCACGGCGACGTCCTTGTGCGCCACGTGGGACAGCTCGTGCGCCAGCACGCCCTCCAGCTCGGCGGGCTCCAGCCGCCGCAGCAGCCCGGTGGTCACGCACACCACGGCGTGCTCGGGATTGCGCCCGGTCGCGAACGCGTTCGGCATGTCCATGTCGGACACGGCGACCACCGGCTTCGGCATGTCGGCGATGGCGCACAGCCGGTCCACCACCGCGTGCAGCTCCGGATACTCCTCCCGTTCCACGACCCGGCCGCGCATGGCGAACAGCGCGATCCGGTCGGAGAACCAGAACTGGGCCACGAACATCGCGCCCACCAGCACGACGACCAGCAGCCACGATTTCAGCAGCACGATCAACGCGGCAACGAAGCCGACGTACAACAACCCGAGCAGGAACAGCGTGACCGTCATCCGTACGGTCAGCCGCCGGTCGCTCCGGAAGCGGCTCTGCATCTCGCCTCACCCCGCAGTCAGGCACTCGTCCCGCTGTCCAGTGTGCACCTGCGGGGAGCCATGGAACGGTTCCGAACGTCCCTAGTAGCGGCAAAAGGTCCCTGTGAAGCGCCGCCCGGCACCAGCTCCGTAGCGCCCATGGCGAGTGGCCGCTAGTAAGGCGACCGCGTCTGTGCGTACCCCAGCAGCAGGATCACCGCCGCCACACAGCCGAGCACGATCGCCGTCGACACCCACGACGACCGCCGCGGCCCCACCGGATCGGGGTCCGCCCGGAACGGCGCCGGTTCCGGGGGGTTCTCCTTCCAGCGCGCGGCCAGCATCCGCGCCCGCGCGGACGGCTCCTTGTGCTCCGCCTCGGCGGCCCACCTGAAGTCGAACTCGTGCTCCTCGTCGCCCTGTTGGGACACCCCGAACCCCCGTCTCGAACATCCGTACCCGGGCACGATACGACGGCGCCCCCGCCCTGAGAAACAGGGGCGGGGGCGCCGGGGGCCGGAAACGACGTCCGTCACACGTCGAAGTACAGCTCGAACTCGTGCGGGTGCGGGCGCAGCTGCAGCGGGGCGATCTCGTTGGTGCGCTTGAAGTCGATCCACGTCTCGATCAGGTCGGGCGTGAAGACGTCACCGGCGAGCAGGAACTCGTGGTCGCGCTCCAGGGAGTCGAGGACGGCCGGGAGGGAGGTCGGGACCTGGGCGACGCCCGCGTGCTCCTCGGGAGCCAGCTCGTAGAGGTCCTTGTCGATCGGCTCGGCCGGCTCGATCTTGTTCTTGATGCCGTCCAGACCCGCCAGGAGCAGGGCCGAGAAGGCCAGGTACGGGTTGCCGGAGGAGTCGGGCGCGCGGAATTCGACGCGCTTGGCCTTCGGGTTCGAACCCGTGATCGGGATACGCATCGCGGCGGAGCGGTTGCGCTGCGAGTACACCAGGTTGATCGGCGCCTCGAAGCCCGGCACCAGGCGGTGGTACGAGTTCACCGTCGGGTTGGTGAAGGCCAGCAGCGACGGGGCGTGCTTCAGGATGCCGCCGATGTAGTAGCGGGCGGTGTCCGACAGGCCCGCGTAACCGGCCTCGTCGTAGAACAGCGGGTCGCCGTTGGCCCACAGCGACTGGTGCACGTGCATGCCCGAGCCGTTGTCACCGAAGATCGGCTTCGGCATGAAGGTCGCGGTCTTGCCGTTGCGCCAGGCCACGTTCTTCACGATGTACTTGAAGAGCTGCAGGTCGTCGGCGGCGGCGAGCAGCGTGTTGAACTTGTAGTTGATCTCCGCCTGGCCGGCGGTGCCCACCTCGTGGTGCTGGCGCTCGACCTTCAGGCCGGCCTTCTCCAGCTCCAGGGAGATCTCGGCGCGCAGGTCGGCGAAGTGGTCGACCGGCGGGACCGGGAAGTAGCCGCCCTTGTAGCGGACCTTGTAACCACGGTTGTCCTCCAGGGCGCCGGTGTTCCAGGCACCCGCCTCGGAGTCGATGTGGTAGAAGGACTCGTTCGCCGAGGTGGCGAAGCGGACCGAGTCGAAGACGTAGAACTCGGCCTCGGGGCCGAAGTACGCGGTGTCGGCGATACCGGTCGACGCCAGGTACGCCTCCGCCTTCTTCGCCACGTTGCGCGGGTCACGGGAGTACTGCTCGCCCGTGATCGGGTCGTGGATGAAGAAGTTGATGTTGAGCGTCTTGTCGCGGCGGAAGGGGTCCACCCGGGCCGTCGACAGGTCGGCGCGCAGTGCCATGTCGGACTCGTGGATCGCCTGGAATCCACGGATCGACGATCCGTCGAAGGCGAGCTCCTCGTCCGGGTCGAACGCCTCGACGGGCACCGTGAAGTGCTGCATGACGCCCGGCAGGTCGCAGAAACGGACGTCGACGAACTTGACGTCCTCGTCCGCGATGAACTTCTTGGCCTCGTCGGCGTTCTGGAACATCCAGCTCCTCCTACTCCCGGCCGTTCCCGTGCCGGGGTGGTAGTTCGTTCGTGCGGCCAGTGCGGTGGCACACGCTGTCCTCGACCCTAGGGACGGGTGATTTCTCGGGCGTGACCCATTTGTTTCGCTGAAGTTAACCGGCCTCGGTTCCACCGTAGCCCGTGGTACCCCGCCGACCCAGGGGCCGGGCGGGGCCCAGTACCGTGGACGGGTGGACAACAGGCAAGCAATCGGATCGTGGCTCTCCGGGCCCCGCGCGGCCATGGAAGAGGCCGGTGCGGAGTTCGGGTACCGGGGTGAGCAGCTGGGTCTGCCGGAGGAGGGGCCCGGCTCCATCGCCCGTCCCGGGCGGCGGCTCGGGGCGCTGGCCGTGGACTGGGCGCTGTGCGTCTTGATCGCATACGGCCTGATCACGCACGGCTACACCCCGGCGACGAGCAACTGGGCCCTCCTCATCTTCTTCGTCCTCGGGGTCCTCACCGTGGGCACGATCGGCTTCACGCCGGGCAAGCGGCTGTTCCGGCTGCGGGTGGTCGGCGTCGGGACGGGCCGGGTGCAGCCGCTGCGCGCACTGGCCCGCACGGTGCTGCTGTGCCTCGCCATCCCGGCGCTGGTCTGGGACCGGGACGGCAGGGGGCTGCACGACCGGCTGGCGAAGACCGTCGAGGTCCGCATGTAGCTGCGGCGCCGTGGGGCCTGGCCGCGCCCGCGCGGCGGAGCCGCATACCGGGTACAGCCCCGCACCCCTGAAGGGGCGCTTCAGCTCGCGTCGGCGCCGGCAAGCGACCCCCACCCCCTCGCCCGGCCACAACCCCGGCTCACCTCCTCCGCAGCACCCGCGCCAGCACCTCCCGCAGCTCTCCCTCCGGGTCGGGTACGCCTCCCTCCGACCGCCACGCCACGAACCCGTCGGGACGGACCAGCACCGCCCCGTCCGCCGTCGTACCGTGCGCCGCCGCCCAGTCGCCGCCCTCCGCGTCGTACACAAGATCGCCCCCCGGCCCGACGCGGTACGTGTCCAGCCGCAGCCGCTCCGTGTCCGCGATCCGCCGGGCGGCCGCGTGCCACGCCGCGCCCTGCACCGAGCCCGCGTCGCTCAGCAGCACCATCGACCGCTCGTACAGGTCGAGCGTGGAGACCCGCTCGGCCTCCCGGCGCAGCCACAGGTGCGGGGCCCGGCTGCCCGGCTGACCGGTGAGGTTCATCCCGTTGGGCACCAGCGGCTGGTCCGGGTCGGCCCCGAGGACCGCGCCCTTCGGGTAGCGGTAGCCGAGCACGATGTTGAGGATGCCGCCGCGCCGGTCGGCGCCCACGCCGGGGGCCGGCGCGAAGCCGGGGTGGCTGTGCTCGACGGAGCGGGCGGACGCGCGGGCGCTGGTGGCGAGGGCGATCGGGCGGCGCTCGGCGTCGTACGACTCCAGCAGGCCCGGCCCGGCCCAGCCGTCGAGGACCGCCGCCAGCTTCCAAGCCAGGTTGTGGGCGTCCTGGATGCCGGTGTTGGAGCCGAAGGCGCCCGTCGGTGACATCTCGTGCGCGGAGTCGCCGGCCAGGAAGACCCGCCGGTCGGCGTAGCGTTCCGCGACCCGTTCGGCCGCCCGCCAGGAGGCCCGGCCGGTGATCTCGACGTCGAGGTCGGGGACGCCGACGGCCCGCCGGATGTGCCGGGTGAGCCGTTCCTCCGTGAACTCGTCGAGGGTCTCGCCCCGTTCGGGGTGCCAGGGGGCGTGGAAGACCCAGTGCTCCTTGTTGTCGACGGGGAGGAGGGCGCCGTCCGCCTCCGGGTCGGTGAGGTAGCAGCAGATGAAGCGGCGGTCGCCGACCGTGCCCGCCAGCAGCTTGGAGCGGAAGGTGACGCTGACGTTCGCGAACAGGTCGCCGGGACCCGTCTGGCCGATGCCGAGCCGGCCGCGGACCGGGGAACGCGGGCCGTCGGCCGCGACCAGGTAGTCCGCCCGGACGGTGTACATCCGGTCGGAGTCACGGTCGCGGACGTACGCCGTCACTCCTTCGGGGTCCTGGTCGAAGGACTCCATCTCGTGGAAGTAGCGCAGCTCCCCGGTGAGCGACTCGGCCGCCCGGCGGAGCACCGGTTCGAGGTCGTTCTGGCTGCACAGGCACCAACCCGTAGGGCTGAACCTCGCGAGTCCGCCGCCCGGGTCGATCTCCTTGAACAGCCATTCCCCGGCGTCGCCGACCAGCGTCGGGGTCTGCAGGATGCCGTGGTTGTCGGCGAGGAGGCAGGCGGCGGCCTTGATGTCCGGCTCGATGCCCGCCCTCCGGAACAGCTCCATCGTCCGCACGTTGTTGCCCCGGCCGCGTGGGTGGATCGAGGTCCCGGAGTGTCTCTCGACGAGCAGGTGGCGGACGCCCAGTCGGCCCAGGAAGAGGGACATGGACAGGCCCACGAGGGAGCCGCCCACCACGAGGACGGGGACCTGGTGATCGGTTTTCTGGTGCATCGGGCACTCCAGGGGCGGGTGTTGCTGCGGCAGGTGCGTTGCAACGTCCATGCCCCGTCCGGGCCCCTTCGGGAGTGGTTCCGCGTCCTCAATCACCCACCTGGTTCACGCGAGTCGCGCGCCAGGGAGGACCGGCACAGGATCAAGAAGCGCTGACGCCGCGTCATCGGCGAAGGCGCAGGCCGCTGCCCCCGCGAAGGAGATGTGCGAAGCATGACGACGATCTCGGACAAGGTTTCGGAAAAGCCGACACGAACGACCCGCCCGGTGTCGACACGGGTCTCCCAGTCCGTCTTCGACGGCTCCCGGCTCCGGGTCGTTCTGCTGGTGGACGTCTACGACGGCGCGCAGCAGCAGTTCCTGGAGGCCTACGAGCAGCTGTGCAGCCAGGTCGCCCAGGTGCCCGGCCACGTCAGCGACCAGCTCTGCCAGTCGATCGAGAACCCCTCGCAGTGGCTGATCACCAGCGAGTGGGAGAGCGCCCCGCCGTTCCTCGCCTGGGTGAACAGCGAGGAGCACGTGGAGATGGTCAAGCCGCTGCACAACTGCGTCCGCGACACCCGCTCGCTCCGCTTCCACGTCGTGCGGGAGACCGGCGGCCCGTCGGCGGACGCGGTCCGCGTGCTGCAGGCCAACCCCCGGATGGGCGACGGCGTGATCCGCCACGCGCTCACCTTCACGGTCCGGCCCGGCAGCGAGGCCGAGGTCGCGAGGATCCTCGCGGACTACGCCTCGCCCGAGGCGAAGGTGGACGACTCCACCCGGCTCTGCCGCACCTCCCTGTTCATGCACGGCAACCGGGTGGTGCGGGCCATCGAGGTGCGCGGCGACCTGATGGCCGCCCTGCGCCACGTCGCCCGGCAGCCCGAGGTGCGGGCCGTCGAGGAGGCCATCAACCCCTACCTGGAGCAGGAGCGCGACCTCAACGACCAGGAGTCCGCACGGGTGTTCTTCACCCGGGCGGCGCTGCCGGCCGTGCACCACGTCAGCGCCGACCAGCCCGCCGAGGGCGAGCGGCACGCGCTCTACTACCCGGCCCGCCCCGGCTGCGGCATGCGGCTCGCGGAGCTGCTCGCGCAGCAGGACGAGGCCGCGGCCGAGGACCCGGCGAGCGCGATGCTGCACAGCACGGTCTTCCAGCGCGACGACGTCGTCGTCCGCCTGGTCGAGCAGCGGCCCGGCACGCCCGTGGACGTCGCCCCGGCCCACGCGCTGACCGCCCTGCTGGACGGCGACGCGGTGCGGATGCAGCTGATCACCGACCGCCGCTCGCCGGACGCCTGACCCTTCACCGTCGCATCACCCCCACGGAGGAACGCAGACATGCAGCCCATTCCGAAGATCGTGGACCTCTGCGAGGTCGAGCCCAACACCCGGCGCGGCGGCGATCTGCGCGCCATGCTCACCCCGGCCACGGTGGGTTCCACCAGCGGGTTCATGGGTGTGGCCATCGTGCAGCCGGGCGACCGTATCGCCGAGCACTACCACCCGTACTCCGAGGAGTTCGTCTACGTCGTCTGCGGCGACATGGAGGTCGACCTGGACGGCGAACCGCACCCGCTGCGGCCCGAGCAGGGGCTGATGATCCCCATCAACATGAAGCACCGCTTCCGCAACGTGGGCGACGTCGAGGCCCGGATCGTCTTCCACCTCGGTCCGCTGGCCCCGCGCCCGAGCCTCGGTCACGTCGACACCGAGGAGACGGAAGCCGTCGCCGTGGGGCAGGTCCGGTCGTGACCCGGCGCGTGGCGGTTACGGGCATAGGCATCGTGGCTCCGGGGGGTGTGGGCGTACCGGCGTTCTGGGATCTGCTCGCCTCGGGCCGGACCGCGACGCGCGGCATCACCTTCTTCGACCCCTCGGGCCTCAGGTCGCGGATCGCCGCCGAGTGCGACTTCGACCCGGCGGCGCACGGCCTGGACGCCGAGGAGATCGAGCGGGCGGACCGTTACATACAGTTCGCCCTGGTCGCCGGTGACGAGGCGGTCCGGGACTCCGGGCTCGACCTCGGCCGGGAGGACCCCTGGCGGGTCGGGGTCTCCCTGGGTACGGCGGTCGGTGGCACCACCCGCCTGGAGCACGACTACGTCCTGGTGAGCGGCGCGGGCCGGCGCTGGGACGTGGACCACCGGCAGGCGCAGCCCCAGCTGCACCGGGCGTTCTCCCCGAGCACCCTGGCCTCCGCGGTGGCGGAACGTTTCGGCGCCCAGGGTCCGGTGCAGACCGTCTCCACCGGCTGCACCTCGGGCCTGGACGCCGTCGGGTACGCCTTCCACACCGTCCAGGAGGGCCGCGCCGACATCTGCATCGCCGGCGCCTCGGACTCCCCGATCTCACCCATCACCATGGCCTGCTTCGACGCGATCAAGGCCACCTCCCCGAACAACGACGACCCCGAGCACGCCTCCCGCCCCTTCGACAACCGCCGGGACGGGTTCGTGATGGGCGAGGGCGGCGCCGTGCTCGTCCTGGAGGAGGAGGAACACGCCAAGGCCCGCGGGGCGCACATCTACTGCCGGCTCGACGGCTACGCCACCTTCGGCAACGCCTACCACATGACCGGCCTCACCAGCGAGGGCCTGGAGATGGCCCGCGCCATCGAGACCGCCCTGGACCACGCCCGCCTCGACCCCACCGCCATCGACTACGTCAACGCGCACGGCTCCGGCACCCGGCAGAACGACCGCCACGAGACCGCCGCCGTGAAGAAGGCGCTCGGACAGCACGCGTACTCGACGCCCATGAGCTCCATCAAGTCCATGGTGGGCCACTCGCTCGGCGCCATCGGCGCGATCGAGGTCGTCGCCTGTGTGCTCGCCCTGGCCCACCAGGTCGTCCCGCCCACCGCGAACTACGAGACCCCCGACCCCGAGTGCGACCTCGACTACGTGCCGCGGGTCGCCCGCGAACGCAGTCTCGGCGGCGTCCTGTCCGTGGGCAGCGGGTTCGGCGGCTTCCAGTCCGCGGTGATCCTGACCCGGCAGAGAGGACGGACACCATGAGCGAACCCCCTTCTCGGCGGGCGGCCGTCACCGGCATCGGTGTCGTCGCGCCCAACGGAACCAGCACCGAGACCTTCTGGAAATCCGTCCAGGAGGGCCGCATCGTCCTCGACAAGGTGACCCGCGAGGGCTGTGAGCACCTGCCCATGAAGGTGGCCGGAGAGGTCCGCGACTTCGACCCGGCGGCCGCCGTCGAGGAACGCCTCATCGTCCAGACCGACCGCTTCACGCACTTCGCGATGGCCGCGGCCGACCTGGCGCTCGACGACGCCCGGCTCGGCCGCGGCGACACCGACGGCTCGCCGTTCGACGTCGGCGTGGTCACCGCGGCCGGGTCCGGCGGCGGCGAGTTCGGCCAGCGCGAACTCCAGCAGCTGTGGGGCAAGGGCAGCCGGTTCGTCGGCCCCTACCAGTCCATCGCCTGGTTCTACGCGGCCAGCACCGGCCAGATCTCCATCCGGCGCGGCTTCAAGGGGCCCTGCTCGGTGGTCGCCGCCGACGAGGCCGGCGGGCTGGACGCCCTCGCCCACGCCGCCCGCGCGGTCCGCCGCGGTACGGACGTCATCGTGGCCGGCTCCACCGAGGCGCCGATAGCTCCGTACTCGGTGGTCTGCCAGCTCGGCTACGAGGAGCTCAGCCGGGAGACCGACCCGGCCCGCGCCTACCGCCCGTTCACCGAGCAGGCCTGCGGGTTCGTACCGGCCGAGGGCGGCGCCATGCTCGTCGTGGAGGACACCGGCTCGGCCCGCAGACGCGGACTGCCGGTCCGGGCCACCCTCGACGGCCACGCGTCCACCTTCACCGGGGCCTCGCGCTGGGCCGAGTCCCGGGCCGGGCTCGCCCAGGCGATCCGCGGGGCACTGGCCGAGGCCGGCTGCGCCCCCGAGGAGGTCGACGTGGTCTTCGCCGACGCCCTCGGGGTGCCGGCGGCAGACCGGGCGGAGGCGCTGGCCATCACCGACGCCCTCGGCGCCCACGGCAGGCGGGTGCCGGTCACCGCCCCCAAGACCGGCATCGGCCGGGGCTACTGCGCCGCCCCCGTCCTGGACACCGCCGCCGCGGTGCTGGCGATGGAACACGGCCTGATCCCGCCGACCCCGGGCGTCTTCGACATCTGCCACGACCTCGACCTCGTGACCGGCAGCGCCCGTGCCGCGCGGCCACGCACGGCACTGGTGCTCAGCCGGGGCCTCATGGGGTCGAACTCGGCGCTCGTGCTGCGCCACGGCGCGGCCGGGTGAGTCGAACACACCAGCTGCCCAGCAGCGAAGCAAAGGAGTTGCTATGAGCATCACCGTGGACGAACTGTCCGAACTCATGAAGAAGGCCGCCGGCGTCACCGTCTCCCCGGCCGACCTCCAGGACCGGGCCGACAGCGGCTTCGACGTCCTCGGCGTCGACTCCCTCGGCCTGCTCGGCATCGTCGGCGAGCTGGAGAACCGGCACGGCGTGCCCATGCCGGTGGACGCCGAGCGGTGCAAGACGCCCCGCCAGTTCCTCGACCTCGTCAACAGCGCCATGCCCGCGGGAGCCTGACATGACCGGACACACCCAGAACGAGATCACCATCGCCGCCCCCGTCGACCTGGTCTGGGACATGACCAACGACGTGGCCAACTGGCCCCAGCTGTTCAGCGAGTACGCCAGCGCCGAGATCCTTGCGGAGGAGGGGAACAAGGTCACCTTCCGGCTGACCATGCACCCCGACGAGAACGGCAAGGTGTGGAGCTGGGTCTCCGAGCGCGAGGCGGACCGGCGCAACCTCCGCGTCAAGGCCCGCCGGGTCGAGACCGGCCCGTTCGCCCACATGGACATCCTCTGGCAGTACGAGGAGGTGCCCGCCGGCACGCGCATGGTCTGGACCCAGGACTTCGCGATGAAGCCGGAGGCCCCCGTCGACGACGACTGGATGACCGACAACATCAACAAGAACTCCAAGATCCAGATGGCCCTGATCCGGGACAAGATCGAGAAGGCCGCCACCGGCCGGCGCCCCGACCCGGCCCTCGCCGACTGAGCCGGCCGGCCGACAGGAACGGAGACACACGTGCACCAGGCCCTGATCGTCGCCCGTATGGCACCGGGCTCCGCGCCCGACATCGCGAAGGTGTTCGCGGAGTCCGACCGGGGAGAGCTGCCGCACCTCGTCGGGGTGGTCCGGCGCAGCCTCTTCCAGTTCGGCGATGTGTACATGCACCTCGTCGAGTCGGAGCGCGAGCCGGGACCGGCCATCGCCAAGGTCACCTCGCACCCCGAGTTCCGGGGCATCAGCGAACGTCTCTCGGCGTACGTCAGCGCGTACGACCCGGAGACCTGGCGTTCCCCGAAGGACGCCATGGCCCAGCGCTTCTACCTCTGGGAGCGCGACGGCGGCGCGTGACCCCGCGCAGCGCCGTACGCCGACGGTGCCGGACCCGCGCACGACGCGGGCCCGGCACCGGCGTGTGCCGGGGGTGCCGCCTCAGGCGGGCACCGTGCAGTCGAAGGCGTGCAGGTACGGGTTGACCGGCCGGATGTCGTCGACGCTCAGCCCCGCGTCGGTCAGGCGGCGCACCATGGAGTCGGTGGTGTGCTTGGCCCCGCCGACGTTCAGGAGCAGCAGCAGGTCCATCGCCGTGCTGAACCGCATCGACGGCGTGTCGTCGACCAGGTTCTCGATCACCACGACCCGGGCGCCGGGACCGCCCGCCGCGATCACGTTGGCGAGCAGCCGCGCGGTGGACTCGTCGTCCCACTCCAGGATGTTCTTGATGACGTAGACGTCCGCGTCGACCGGCACGGCCTCCCGGATGTCACCGGGCACCACCCGCGCCCGGTCCGCGAGGTCCCCGCCCTCGCGCAGCCGGGGCAGCGCCTTCTCCACCACCTTGGGCAGGTCCAGCAGATAGCCCTTCATCGCCGGGTACTTGTCCAGCAGGCAGGCCACCACATGCCCCTGGCCGCCGCCGAGGTCGGCGACCGACCGGCTGCCGGACAGGTCGAGCAGCGCGGCGACCTCGCGGGCCGACTGCTCGCTGGAGGTGGTCATCGCCCGGTTGAAGACGTCCGCCGATTCCGGCGCGTCCTCGTTCAGGTAGACGAAGAACTCCTTGCCGTACAGGTCCTCGACGACGTTGCGGCCGCTGCGCACGGCCTCGTCGAGCCTGGGCCAGGCGTCCCAGGTCCACGGCTCGGTGCACCACAGGGCGATGTAGCGCAGGCTGTGCGGATCGTCCTCGCGCAGCAGCCGGGAGGTGTCGGTGTGGGCGAACGTCCCGTCCGGCCGCTCGGCGAAGACGCCGTAGCAGGACAGCGCGCGCAGCAGCCGGCGCAGCGGCTTGGGGTCGGTCCTCACCGCCGACGCCAGGGACTCCACGGTCATGGGGGCGTCCCCGAGCGCGTCGGCGACACGCAGCCGGGCGGCCGCGCGGACGGCGGCGGCACAGGCCGCCCCGAACACGAGCTCGCGCAGCCGCATCGACGGCGGCGGAGCGTCCTCCTCGGCCCCCTTCGCGGGCGTCCGGAGGTCGCGTGCTGGTGCGGTCATGTGCCGCCTTCCTTCCGTGTGGGGTGCGTAGGGCCGTCAGGTCAGCACAGACCTGCGGGCTTGGACTTCTTGCAGGTGTTCTGCTTGAAGGAGTTGCCGTGCTTGGCCGCCTCCTGGTTGACCAGGTCGGCGGGGGCGTTGCCGGACAGCTTGTTGCGGGTGATCTGGTTCTTGTCGCTGGTGACACCCACGAAGCTCTTGAAGACCACGACACCGCCCGACAGCGGGGACTTGCCGGAGTTCCCGGTGACCGTGTTCCCGGTGACCACGGTGTTCTCGGTGCCGGTCAGGACGATGCCGGAGCCCTGCAGGAAGGACAGGCGCGCGGTCTTCTTGCAGTACTTGTTGTTCTTCACGACCTGGTTGTCCGCGACGGTCAGGTGACCGGCCTTCGGCTTGTTCTCGTCGCCGACGACGAACACGCCCGCGCAGTTGCCGGTCACCGAGTTGTCCGAGACGGTGAGGTCGCGCAGCCGGCGGACGGTGACGCCGATCCGGTTGCCCTGCAGCAGGTTGTGCTCGACGACCGTGCCGTCGGTGTCGACGGCGCCCTTCTCCGCGGTGATCGAGTTGGCGAGGAAGATGCCCGCGTCGCCGTTGTCGCGGGCGACGTTGTTCCGGTAGGTGCTGTGGACCGCGCGCTCCTCGGCGATGCCCCACTGCCCGTTCTTCACGGCGGCCACGCCGTGCACGTGCAGGTTGGTCGTGCCGACGGCCATGACGCCGGTCCGGGAGAACCCGGTGACGGTCAGGTGGGCGATGGTCACGTCCTCGACGGGCTGCTTCTTCGCGCCGACCACGCAGATGCCGTTGCCCAGCGCGGCGCAGGACTTCTCGGTGGCCTTCTTCGCGGTGCTCTTGGCCTTCTTGGCCGGCTTGAGCACGGTGTCCGCGCCCATGCCGCGCAGGGTGAGGCCCGGCGTGGTCACCTTGACGCTCTCGTGGTAGGTGCCGGCCATCACCACCACCGTGTCGCCGGGTTCGGCGGCGTCGACCGCCTTCTGGATGGACTCACCCGGGTGCACGGTCAGCACACGGTGCGTCGCGGCCGCCGGAGCGGCACCGAGAAGAGAGCCGCACAGGGCGGCGCTGCACGCGAGGTATGTGATATGGCGTTTTGTCACATCGGGCAGATTACGAGCAGATGACCCGATAAACGGCAGGATGCTCCATTCGGTGGCGTGTCATGAGAGCCCTGCTTCGAGCGCCCTTAGGGGCGCTGGGGCCCCCGGCCGAAGGCTGGGAGAGGAACTGCGCCAGCAACCACGAAGGCGCGGCAGTCGCCACCGCGACCACCGCGCCCCGAACTCGTAGGCGAGCCTTTACCGCCCCCGAGGCCCACCCTTGGGCATCCGCATCCCCTTCGGCATCGGCCCCTTCGGCAACGGCATGTTGGACATCAGGTCCCCCATCGCCCGCAGCCGGTCGTTGGTGGTCGTCACCTGGGGCCCGGTCAGCACCCGAGGGAACTTCAGCATCGTGGTCCGCAGCTTCTTCAGCGGGACCTGGCCCTCGCCCGTGCCCACGATCACGTCGTGCACCGGCACGTCGGCCACGATCCGGGCCATCTTCTTCTTCTCGGCGGCCAGCAGGGTCTTCACCCGGTTCGGGTTGCCCTCGGCGACCAGGACGATGCCGGCCTTGCCGACCGCCCGGTGCACCACGTCCTGGCTGCGGTTCATCGCCACCGCCGGCGTCGTCGTCCAGCCCCGCCCGATGTTGTCCAGGACGGCGGCCGCGGCGCCCGGCTGGCCCTCCATCTGGCCGAAGGCCGCCCGCTCGGCCCGCCGGCCGAAGACGATCGCCGTCGCGAGGAAGGCGAGCAGCAGGCCCAGGATGCCCAGATAGACCGGATGGCCGATCAGGAAACCGATCACGAGGAAGACCGCGAGAGTGCCGAGACCGACACCGGCCAGCACCAGACCGATCGTCTTGTCGGCCTTGCGGGTCATCTTGTACGTCAGGACGATCTGCTTCAGTCGTCCGGCATTCGCAGCGTCCGCTGCGGGTTCCTTCCTCGCCATGCCCCGAAGTCTACGTGGCCCCGGGAGTGCCGACGACGGCAGAGTCCCGACAGGGCCGCGGAAGGGGCGTCAGGAGCGGCCGGCGGCCTGCTCGAGGAAGCGCTGGGCCTCGACCCGGTCCTTGGCGCGACGGCGGTCCTCCAGCACGGAGGTCCAGGCGTTCTGGCGTGCGGTGCGCTGGCCGCCGCTCATGAGGAGCGACTCGACGGCGCGCAGCGCGTCGGTGAAGGACGGGATCGCGGTGGCGCGAACGGGCGCGGCCTGCATGGTGGAGGTCCCCCCTCGAAGTGGGTGTACGTGCTGTGATACCAGGGTCACTGTTTGGTGTTACCAGGGCGTGACCGACCGGTCAAACGCCAATGAAACCTCGGTACGCGGCCCGCGAACGCCGACGCGGTCCTGACGGACGCCCTCATCAGCGAGGACGGTCAGGACCGCAGCCATTCGGTCATTACTGGTCAGTAGTAGTTTGTGCGTGAATTCACACGCTCGGCGGCGGGGCCGGGGCGGCCGGTCAGACCGCCTGCGCGGCGACGAACGCGCCCCGCTTCTCGACCGCCATCTGGTACAGACGGCCGGCCCGGTAGGAGGACCGCACCAGCGGGCCGGACATGACACCGGAGAAGCCGATCTGCTCGGCCTCCTCCTTCAGCTCCACGAACTCCTGCGGCTTGACCCAGCGCTCCACGGGGTGGTGCCGCACGCTCGGGCGCAGGTACTGCGTGATGGTGACCAGCTCGCAGCCGGCCTCGTGCAGCTGGCGCAGCGCGTCGCTGACCTCCTCGCGGGTCTCGCCCATGCCGAGGATGAGGTTGGACTTGGTGACCAGGCCGTGGTCGCGGGCGGCCGTGATGACCTTGAGCGAGCGCTCGTAGCGGAAGCCGGGGCGGATGCGCTTGAAGATCCGGGGGACCGTCTCGACGTTGTGCGCGAAGACCTCGGGGCGGGCCGAGAACACCTCGGCGAGCTGCTCCGGGACCGCGTTGAAGTCGGGGGCGAGCAGCTCGACCTTGGTGCGGCCGGCCTCGCGCCCGGCCGTCTGCGCGTGGATCTGCCGGACCGTCTCGGCGTACAGCCAGGCGCCGCCGTCCGCGAGGTCGTCGCGGGCGACGCCGGTGATGGTGGCGTAGTTCAGGTCCATGGTGACCACGGACTCGCCGACGCGGCGCGGCTCGTCCCGGTCCAGCGCCTCGGGCTTGCCGGTGTCGATCTGGCAGAAGTCGCAGCGCCGGGTGCACTGGTCGCCGCCGATGAGGAAGGTCGCCTCGCGGTCCTCCCAGCACTCGTAGATGTTCGGGCAGCCGGCTTCCTGGCAGACCGTGTGCAGGCCCTCGCTCTTCACGAGGTTCTGCATCTTCGTGTACTCGGGGCCCATTTTCGCCCGGGTCTTGATCCACTCGGGCTTGCGCTCGATGGGGGTCTGGCTGTTGCGGACCTCCAGGCGCAGCATCTTGCGTCCGTCGGGTGAGACTGCGGACACGACCGGCTCCCTAGCGATTGATTCTTCGGCGACCTTCAGGGTACGCCCGTTGATTTGAATGCCCGGCGTTGGTGCCGACCCCTCCCCGTGTGGGGCCTCCTTGTCCTCAAGTGCCGGGCGGGCCGGTTTATGCCGCCGGTGTCTTCTCGATCAGCCGCGGCCTGAGATCCGCGTTCTCCAGGACGTCCTTCAGGTGCCGTTCCACCACCGGCAGCACCTCCTCGACCGTCACGTCCCGGCCGAGTTCGCCGGCGAGGGAGGCGACGCCGGCGTCGCGGATGCCGCACGGGATGATCTTGTCGAACCACTTGTTGTCCGGGTTCACGTTGAACGAGAAGCCGTGCATGGTGACGCCCTTGGCGACCCGGATGCCGATCGCGGCGATCTTGCGGTCCTCGCGGCGCTGGCCGGCGTTGGAAGGGGCGTACTCCGGGCCGTTGAGGCGGGGGTCGAACTCGTCGTCCGTCAGGCGGGGGTCGAAGTCCAGGGAGAGCCCTCCGAGGGCCTGCGGCCGCTGCTCGACCGGGTCGCCGAGCACCCACACGCCGCTGCGCCCCTCGACCCGGGTGGTCTCCAGGCCGAACTCGGCGCAGACCCGGATCAGCGCCTCCTCCAGGCGGCGCACGTGCGCGACCACGTCCACCGGGCGCGGGAGCTTCTGGATCGGGTAGCCCACGAGCTGGCCCGGACCGTGCCAGGTGATCTTGCCGCCGCGGTCCACGTCGATGACCGGGGTGCCGTCGAGCGGCCGCTCGTTGTCCGCGGTGCGGCGGCCCGCCGTGTACACCGGGGGGTGTTCGAGCAGCAGGACCGTGTCGGGCACCTCGTCGGCGAACCGCGCCGCGTGCACCCGGCGCTGCTCGTCCCAGGCCTCCTGGTACTCGACGGCATCCGCGCCGAACCCCATGCGGACGAACCGCAACTCACTCACGGCAAGCGCCTCCCTCGGCGATCAGGCGATCAGTGCGTCAGGCACGTAACGCGCCCAAGCAACTGTACGTCCGTCCGTCGCGCGTCAGCCCCTGAGCTAATCCTCACACGATCGGATGAATGAACGTCGAGATGTGCGACCGACTGCTCACTCTCCGCTACATTCGCGCCGTCCATGAGCGCCAAAAGGGCTGCTCACCGGCAATCCGGGCACAAGCGACCGAGCTGACCCAGAAGGCAGGAGACCGCACCCCAGATGACCGACCGACCCGCGCAGCGCACCCCCAACCGCCAGCTCGCCGCGCTCATCGCAGAAGCGGGGTTCTCCAACGCGGGTCTGGCCCGTCGCGTCGACCAGCTCGGACTCGAACACGGGCTGGACCTCAGATACGACAAGACGTCGGTCACCCGGTGGCTGCGCGGGCAGCAGCCGCGGGGCACCACGCCCGCCCTGATCGCCGAGGTCTTCACCCGACGCCTCGGCCGCCGGCTCACCGCGCAGGACCTGGGCCTCGACGCATGCGCCCCGGTCTACGCCGGGCTGGAGTTCGCCGCCACCCCGGAGGAGGCGGTCGACATCGTCAGCGGGCTGTGGCGCAAGGACTCCGGCAGCCACGCCGAGCTCCGCAAGATCGCGTTCACCCCGGCCGGGCTGGTGGTGCCCAGCCGGGACTGGCTGATCGGCCGCGCCGACGACAGGGTGGCCCGCGGCGAGCCCGCGGCACCCGCGGTCGCGGCGGTCCGGGTGCCGGCGCAGCTGCGTCCCGCCGCGCCCAAGGCGGTGCCCCTGGCACCGGTGCGGCCGCGCGGGCAGGCCGAGCGCGGGCCCGGCCAGCGGGTGACCGGCGGCGACATCGCCGCGCTCCGCTCGGTCGGCGAACTGTTCCGGTCCCTCGACGACCAGTACGGCGGGGGGCACGCGCGGCAGGCCCTCGTCCGCTACCTGGAGCACGAGTGCGAGCCGATGCTGCGCGGCACGTACGGCGAGCAGACCGGCCGCAGGCTGTTCGGCGCGGCGGCCGACCTGACCCGGCTCGCGGGCTGGACGTCGTACGACATCGCCGCGCACGGCCTCGCCCAGCGCTACTTCGTCCAGTCGCTGCGGCTCGCCCAGGCGGCGGGGGACCGGGCCTACGGCTCCTACGTCCTCGTCACCATGAGCCGCCAGGCGGTCTACCTCGGCCACGGCCGGGAAGCCGTGCAACTGGCCAGGGTCGCCCAGCAGGGGGTGGGCACGAGCGCCCCACCGGTCGTCCAGGCCCTGCTGCACGCGGCCGAGGCCCGCGCGCACGGGGTCCTCGGCGAGGTGCGCGCGTGCACGGGCGCCCTGGTCCGTGCCGAACGCGCCCTGGAGACCGCCCGCCCCGGTGACGACGTCCCCCACTGGGCGCGGTTCTTCGACGAGGCGCAGCTGGCGGACGAGTTCGGCCACTGCCACCGGGACCTCCAGCAGTTCCGCGCGTCCGCGCAGCACGCCGAGCGCTCGCTCCAGCTCCGTGCGCCGTCCTACGCCCGCAGCCGCCTCTTCTGCCGCGTCGTCCTCGCCACGGCCCGCCTGGGCCTCGGCGAACTGGACCAGGCGTGCGCGCTGGGCGTGGAGGCGGCGGGGGCGGCGGCCGAGATGCGCTCGGTCCGCGCGACCGAGTACGTACGGGACTTCGAACGCCGGCTGGAGCCGTACAAGGACGCGGCGCCGGTGAAGGGGTACCGGGAGAAGGTCGCCGCCCTGACCTGACGGTCCGCTGCGGCTGCACCTTCCTTTCCGCCGCAATGGCGATCGGCCGCGACGGCGCTGTTCGGCGGTGCCGAGCCGGCCGTCGCCGGGCGCCGTTGCCGGTGCCGGTCGTCGGCCGGGTGTCGCGCCGTCGTGGCTGGTCGCGCAGTTCCCCGCGCCCCTTGCGGGGGCGCTGTGCGGCGCCCCCGTTTTTCCGCCGCGGCGCTGTGTCGCGTCGTCGTGGCTGGTCGCGCAGTTCCCCGCGGCCCTGCGGGGGCGCGTCATGCGGCTCGGCGTTGTGTGGGCTCTGCGGTGTTCAAGGAGGGGGATGCGCCGAGGTCGGTCAGGATGGCGGCGGTTGCTCGGTGGGCTGAATGGAGGGCCCCCTGGACTGTGCTGGTGTCCCGGTGGTCGCCGCAGACGTAGAGGCCGGCGAGGAGGCGGACGGGGCGGCGGAGGTCGTGCGGGGGGCGCATGGCGGGGATGGCCTCGGGGGTGTGGTGGACCGCGAGGGTCTCCCAGCGGCGCGTCGACGTGCCGTAGAGGCGCGAGAGGTGCATGCGGACGGCCGTGTCGATGTCCGCCGGGGGTGTACCGAGGACGGTCGAGGAGATCAGGGCGCGGCCCTGCGGGGCCCGGCTCGGGTCGACGTTGCTGACGACGGAGGTGTGGGAGACGGGGCCGCCCCGGTCGGCGTCCAGGAGGAGGGAGGTTCCGGTGGTGAGCGTCGACGGCTCGTCCGTCGTGTGGTGGACCACCGTCACCTGGTGGAAGTCCGGGACGCGGAGGCCGGGGAGGAGTTCGGCGGCGGCCCGCGCGTCCGTGGCGAGCAGCACGGCCCGGCAGCGGATCTGGCCGTGTTCGGCCGTCGTCACCGAGGTGGTGGAGACCGAGGTGACCCGTACGCCGGTGTGGACCGTGCCGGGCGGGAGGGCACGGGCCAGGAGGTCCGGGAGGACCTCGGCGCCGCCCTCCGGCACGCACAGCCGCCCGCTCGCGAAGGACCGCAAGGCGAGGTCCGCACACCGGCTGGACGTCGTGAGCTCGGGGTCGCACAGGAGGGCCGCGAGGAGCGGGCGCAGGAAGCCGTCGATCGTACGGGCCGGCACCCCGCGCTCCGCGAGCGCGTGCGCGGCGGGGAGTTCCGGGCGGGCGAGGATGCGTTCGACCGGGGTCGTGGCGATGCGGCCCAGCGCGGCGCCCAGGCGGGCCTGGTCGACCGCGCCGCCCATCGGCGCGGTGGACCGGGGCGGTGCCACCGGCGAGCCGCCGCCCCTGGGGGCGCTTGCCAGGGCGCGCACGGCATACAGTGCGCCCCTCGCGCTACCGCCGCCCGCCGGAGCGCCGGCCCTGTGCCTGCGCCCGTCGCGATGCAGCAGCACGCCGGGCGCGTACCTGCGCAGGACCAGGGCGTCCAGTCCCGGGGCCAGGCGCAGCTCCGGGTAGGACGTGGACAGGAGCTGGCCGATCCGGTCGAGCCGGAACCCGTCGACCTTCTCGGTCGACATCCGGCCGCCGGTGTAAGGGGCGGCCTCCAGGACCGCGGTCGTTACTCCTGCGCTGTTCAGCCGATGAGCCGCGGAGAGTCCGGCGATACCGGCTCCCACGATGACGACGTCCGCCTGGTACGCGGGCTCATGCACGAGGCCCCTCCTCGATTGCGCGTCCGGTGGAGACGTGATGCCCCCAACCCGCTGCGGGGATACCCGAGTTCGGGTCGAGGTTAGGGCGGTGATCGGTCCAGGACAGTCGCGCATGAACAGGGCACGGTCGCACGCCGGTCGCATACGGTCACAGGGGCCGTCAGGCCGCTCGGATCGCGTCCTCGATGCCCGGGAACGCGAAGGTGAACCCTGACTCCAGCAGGCGCTTCGGCACCACGCGTTGACTGCCGAGCACGTCCCCGGCCATCTCGCCGAGCGCCGCCCGGAGCACCGGGGAAGGCACCGGGAAGAGGGCCGGGCGGCGCAGCACCCGGGCCATCGCCGCAGTGATCTCGTTGTTGGTCAGCGGGTCGGGAGCGGTGAGATTGAACGGACCCGACAGACCCTCAGTCTCCATCAGGAACCTGAGCGCGGCCACCTCGTCGTGCAGCGCGATGAACGACCAGTACTGGCGGCCGTCGCCCAGCCGGCCGCCCAGTCCGGCCCTGAAGAGGGGGAACAGCCGGCCCCAGGCCCCGCCGTCCCGGGACACCACCAGGCCCGTGCGCGCGAACACCGTCCGCACGCCGGCCTCCCGCGCCGGGGCCGCCGCCGCCTCCCACTCCACGCACAGCGACGGCAGGAACCCGTCCCCGGGCGGCGCGTCCTCGTCCACGACGCGGTCGCCGGTGTCGCCGTAGATGCCCACCGCGCTGCCGCTCACGAACACCCGCGGCGGGTCCGGCAGCGCCGCCACGGCCTCGGCGAGCGCGGCCGTGCCGAGCACCCGGCTGTCCCGGATCTCCCGCTTGTAGGCGGGCGTCCAGCGCCGGTCGCCGATCCCGGCCCCGGCCAGGTTCACCACCACGTCGCAGCCGGCCAGCCCGGCGGTGTCCACGTACTGTCCCGACGGGTCCCAGCAGACCTCCCCGGCGCCGTGGGCCGCGCGCCGCACCAGGCGCACCACCTCGTGCCCGCCCGCCCGGAGGGACCGCACCAGGGCGCTGCCGATCAGGCCGGACGCGCCGGCCACCGCGATACGAGATCGTTCCATGCGTCCCAGCATGCCCCGTGCGCGGCGGAAAACCCGGTGGGCCCCGGTGTGCGGCCGTCCTAGGGTGACCGCATGCCAGAGCCGTACATACGCACCGCCCTGCCCGACGACGACGAGGAGCTCTCCGCCCTCGACCGCGCCACCTGGTCGCCGCGGCACGCGGTCCTGCCGCGTCCGCAGCCGCCGTACGACTCCTTCTTCGGCGAGCGCCACGCCCCCGAGGACACCCTGGTCGCCGAGCTCGACCGGCGCATCGTCGGCTATGTCCGGCTCGGCCTCGCCTACCGGCTCGCCTCCAACGCGCACGTCCGGCAGGTCCAGGGCCTCGCGGTAGCCGAGGAGGCCCGCGGCCGGGGCGTGGCGCGGGCCTTGCTGCGGGCGGCGATGGAGGAGGCCCGCCGCCGCGGCGCCCGCCGGATCCGGCTCGGCGTCCTCGGACACAACACCCCGGCGCGGCGGCTCTACGAGTCGGAGGGCTTCGCCGTCGAGGGCGTGCTGCCGGAAGAGTTCTTCCTGGACGGCGAGTACGTCGACGACGTGATCATGGGCCGGCCGCTGTGACGGTCAGGAACTGATCAGCTCGCCGGTGTCCACCGGCGTGGTGGCGCGCGCGCCGCGCGTGGCGTCCGGGGCCACCTCGTCGGCGGTCAGCACGTACCCCGTCTCGTCGTCCGACGTGGAGCGGGCGAACACCACGCCGTACACCCTGCCCCCCGTGGTCAGCAGCGGGCCGCCGGAGTTGCCGGGGCGGACCGTGGAGCGGATCGAGTAGATATCCCGGGTCACCGTGGCGTCGCCGTAGATGTTCTGGCCGGTGGCGGGCACCTTGTTCGCCACGGTGGCCGCCTGCAGGTTCAGGTCGCCGTCCTGCGGATAACCGGCCACCACCGCGGAGTTCCCGCGCGCCGCCGTGGTGTCGAACCGCAGCACCGGCGCCCGCAGGTGCGGCACGTACAGCACCGCCACGTCCCGGTCCGGGTCGAAGAGGACGACCTCCGCGTCGTACGACGGCCCGACCCCGCCGATCCGCACGCTCGGGTTGTCGATGCCGGCCACCACGTGGGCGTTGGTCATCACGTGCTCCGGCGCGAACACGAACCCGCTGCCCTCGCGGCCCTGGTTCCCGGAGGAACCCTCGATCTTGACCGTGCTGCGCTTGGCCGCGTCGGTGGCGGCCGCCGTGACGTTGTCCCCGGACGGCTTGGCCACCCGGGCCGTCGTCTCGTTCTCGAAGGGGTTGAAGACCTGCGGGAAACCCGCCTCGGTCAGCGCCGAGGTGGCCCGCGAGAACCAGGCAGGCGTGGTGTCCGGCATGGTGTCCTGCACCGCCCCGAGCAGTGTGGAGTCGCGGATCGCCGTCGTCACCGCGGGCGACGAGGAGGCACCCAGCACGCTCGCCGCCACCCAGGCCACGATCAGCACCGCCACCGAGTTGGCGGCCGCCCCGCCTATCCCGTCGGCCACCCGGAGCGGCCCCTGGTCCAGCTCCCGGCGCAGCCGCAGGGCCAGCCGCCCCGCCAGCTCGTGCCCCACCACCGCCGGCACCAGCACCGTCAGCACCGCGACCACCGTCGCCGTCGCCGTCGCGCGCGTGACCAGCTCCATCACCCACGGCAGCACCCACACGCCGATCACCGCGCCGCCCACGAACCCGGCCAGCGAGACGCAACCGGCCACCAGCCCGCGCCGGTAACCCGACGCCGCGTAGACGAGGACCACCAGTACGAGCACCAGGTCGAGCAGGTCCACGGAGCCGCCTTTCTCTCGGTGCCCTTAATACGGTCGGGACAGGTCCGGTGATCAGTTCGCCCGCGCGGCACCCTCGGGAACCGGCCACGCACACCTGTACCCCCTGAAACGCCCCGGACCAGGACGATGGTTCCACCAGGTGGCAGAGCACACATCGCGGGCGCGGCCGGCCGGTCCGAGAGTGGGAGCCATGCGTGTCTTCCCACGAGCGGGGCGGCGCACCAGGACCACCGCCCTGACGCTGCTCGGCTGCCTCCCGGGCCTCGCCGCCGTCCTCGCCCTGCTGCTGTGCGCCCAGGGCGCCGACCGTCCCGTCGCGATCCACCTCTCCGCGCCCGAGCCCGTCGGCCCCGTCCCCCGCCACCAGGCTCCCCGGCCACCCATCGTGCCGCGCTCGGCCTGGCTGACCGACACCGTCCGCCGCACCCAGCCGCCGCCCCGCTACGACGACAAGGTCGTCGCCGTCTTCGTCCACCACACCGACTCGCCCAACGGCTACTCCTGCGCCCAGGCGCCCGAGATCATCCGCCGCCTGTACACCGGCCAGACCGGCGACCGCGCCTGGGACGACATCGGCTACAACTTCCTCGTCGACCGGTGCGGCACCGTCTACGAGGGCCGCGCGGGCGGTGCCGACCGGGCCGTCACCGGCGCGCACACCCAGGGCTTCAACCACCGCACCGCCGGTATCGCCGCCCTCGGCACCTTCACCGCCGGGGTCCCCGTGCCGCGCGCCATGACCGACGCGATCGCCGCCGTCGCCGCCTGGAAACTCGGCCTGGCCGGCATCGACCCGCGCGGCAGCGCCCGACTGGTCTCCAGCAACGACCGCAGCCGCTACCGGGAGGGCGCGGTCGTCGCCCTCCCGGCGGTGGCCGGCCACCAGGACGGCTACATGACCAACTGCCCCGGAGCCGCCCTCATCGCCCGTCTCCCCGAGATCAGGACGGCCGCCGCCCGGCTCCAGGGCAGGCTCCCGGCGCTCCCGAAGGCGGTCACCCGATCTCCGTAGCGGGGGGAGGATGTCAAAGGAACGCCACAGGCGGCACGCAGGCCCTTCAGATCCCCGCGTCCTACGGTCAGGGACATCAGCAGCCGACCGGAGGTGGGGACCATGAAGAGCAGCCGTACCGAATCCCGTGCCGAAGCCCGTGCCGAGGCCCGCGCACAGGCCGCCGCGAAGGCCGGCCGGGCCAGGTCGTCCCGGGGGCCCTGGGCCGTGGTCTGCGCGGTCGTGACGGTCGTCCTCGGCCCGGCCGCGGTCACCGCGTCCGCCCTCGACCAGGCCAACGCGGCACCGATGCACCATGCGGTCAAGGCCGAGCAGACCCAGGCCTACCTCCCGTCCGACACCGCCCGCCGCCGCACCGCCTGACCTCCGTCGTCGGCGGCTGTCGGGGCGGCTACTCCTTGAAGCGGTCCCACAGTCTGGGGAACCGCTCGGCCAGCACCCGCGCGTTCTCGAAGTCGACCGGGGTGCCCTCCGGTTCGGACGGCGCGGGGGCGATCCCCAGGTCGGGCGCCACGGTCCCGGTGAGCTGCTCGTAGGCCTCGTCGGCCGCGTACCCGAGCTCCTCGCCGTCGCCGTCGACCTCCTCGTCGAAGTCGTCCAGCAGGTCCGCCAGCGCGTCCGGGTCGTGCAGGGCGCCCTCGAAGACCTCCCGGCCCTGGCCGATGAGCCAGCACCGGAAGAAGTCGAACGCGTCGTCGCTTGCCCCGTCCAGCAGCACCCAGGCCGCGCCCCACAGGTCCCAGCGGTAGGCGCGGTTGTAGCGGGCCTCGAAGTGACGGGCGAAGTCCAGGACCAGGTCCGGCTCCAGCTGGAGCAGCCGGTTCACCAGCAGGTCGGCCTGCTCCTCCGGGTCTCCCTCGGCGGCCTCGCGGGTGGCGTCGACCAGCTCCCAGAACTCCGTCTCGTCCATCACGGGTCCAGCATCGTGCCTGGGCGGCGGGGGCGCACGCGGAGTGGTGCGGATTGTTATCCGGCGTCCCCCCAGGAGTCCGGCGGCGGCGCCGGTGGCAGCGCCGACGGGGCGTCGGCAGGGTGTCGGCAGGGCGTCGGCGGCGCGTGCGGACACGCCGAACGGCCCCGGCGGAGGGGTCCGCCGGGGCCTTCGGGCGCGTTCAGGTGCGCCGGGCGCGCGCTGGGGCGTGCGGGCTCACAGCCCGTACTTCTCGCGCGCTTCCTTCACCGCGGTCGCCTTGACCTCGCCGCGCCGGGCCAGCTGCGCCAGTGCCGCCACGACGATCGACTCGGCGTCGACGCCGAAGTGACGGCGGGCCGCGTCACGGGTGTCGGAGAGACCGAAGCCGTCCGCGCCGAGGGAGGACCAGTCCTGCTCGACCCACTGCGCGATCTGGTCGGGGACCTGGCGCATGTAGTCGGAGACCGCGAGGACCGGACCGTCGGCGCCCTGGAGGGCCTGGCGGACGTACGGGACGCGCTCCTCGCCGCGCAGCAGGGCGGCGTCCGCCTCCATCGCGTCGCGGCGCAGCTCCGTCCAGGACGTCGCGGACCACACGTCGGCCGCCACGCCCCACTCCTCGGCGAGCAGCTGCTGCGCCTTCAGCGCCCAGTGGATCGCCGTACCGGAACCGAGCAGCTGGATGCGCGGGGCGTTGGCCGGGACGGTCACGCCCGCCGACTCCGCCGTGTTGAAGCGGTACAGGCCCTTGACGATGCCCTCGTCGACGCCGAGCCCGGCCGGCTTGGCGGGCTGCGGGAGCGGCTCGTTGTAGACGGTCAGGTAGTAGAAGACGTTCGGGTCCTCGCCCGGCGCCGACTCGCCGTACATCCGGCGCAGGCCGTCCTTGACGATCGTCGCGATCTCGTAGGCGAACGCCGGGTCGTACGACAGGGCGGCCGGGTTGGTCGCGGCGATCACCGGGGAGTGGCCGTCGGCGTGCTGGAGGCCCTCACCGGTCAGGGTGGTACGGCCGGCCGTCGCGCCGACCAGGAAGCCGCGGCCGAGCTGGTCGCCGAGCTGCCACATCTGGTCGGCCGTGCGCTGCCAGCCGAACATCGAGTAGAAGATGTAGAACGGGATCATCGCCTCGCCGTGCGTCGCGTACGCGGTGGACGCGGCGATGAAGTCGGCCATCGAACCGGCCTCGGTGATCCCCTCGTTGAGGATCTGGCCGTTCGTGGCCTCCTTGTAGTACATCAGCTGGTCACGGTCGACCGGCTCGTACGTCTGGCCCTTGGGGGAGTAGATGCCCAGCGAGGGGAACAGGCTCTCCATGCCGAAGGTGCGCGCCTCGTCCGGGACGATCGGCACCCAGCGCCTGCCCGTCTCCTTGTCCCGGACCAGGTCCTTGACGAGACGGACGAAGGCCATCGTCGTCGCCACGTTCTGCGAGCCGGAGCCCTTGTCGAAGGAGGCGAAGGCCTTGTCGGCGGGGGCGGGCAGCGGGGCCAGGGCGTGCGTACGGCGCGCCGGGGCCGGGCCGCCGAGGGCCGCGCGGCGCTCCTGGAGGTAACGGACCTCGGGGGAGTCGGCGCCGGGGTGGCCGTAGGGCACGACGCCGTCGGCGAAGGCGCTGTCCGCGATCGGCAGCTCCAGCAGGTCGCGCATCGTCTTGAACTCGTCCACCGTCAGCTTCTTCATCTGGTGGTTGGCGTTCTTCGACGCGAAGCCCTCGCCGAGGGTGTGGCCCTTGACCGTCTGGGCCAGGATCACGGTCGGCGCGCCCTTGAACTCGACGGCGGCCTTGTACGCGGCGTACACCTTGCGCGCCTCGTGACCGCCGCGCGAGAGGTGGAAGCACTCCAGGATCTTGTCGTCGCTCAGCAGCTTCGCCATCTCCGCGAGCGCGGGGTCCTTGCCGAAGAAGTCGGCGCGGATGTAGGCGGCGTCGCGGGTCTGGTACGTCTGGACCTGCGCGTCCGGTACCTCGCGCAGCCGTCGGACCAGAGCGCCGGTGGTGTCGAGCTGGAACAGCTCGTCCCAGGCCGTGCCCCACAGGGTCTTGATCACGTTCCAGCCGGCGCCGCGGAACTGGGCCTCCAGCTCCTGCACGATCTTGAAGTTGGCGCGCACCGGGCCGTCGAGACGCTGCAGGTTGCAGTTGATGACGAAGGTGAGATTGTCGAGACCCTCGCGGGAGGCGAGTGCGAGCGCCGCCGTCGACTCCGGCTCGTCCATCTCGCCGTCGCCGAGGAACGCCCAGACGTGGGACTGCGAGACGTCCTTGATGCCGCGCGCGGTCAGGTAGCGGTTGAAGCGGGCCTGGTAGATGGCCGAGAGCGGGCCGAGGCCCATGCTCACCGTCGGGAACTCCCACAGCCAGGGCAGGCGGCGGGGGTGCGGGTACGACGGGAGGCCGTTGCCGCCGGCCTCCTGGCGGAAGTTGTCGAGGTGCGCCTCGGTCAGGCGGCCGTCCAGGAAGGCGCGGGCGTAGATGCCGGGGGAGGCGTGGCCCTGGATGTAGAGCTGGTCACCGCTGCCGTCTCCCTCCTTGCCCTGGAAGAAGTGGTTGAAGCCGGTCTCGTAGAGCCAGGCGGCGGAGGCGAAGGTGGCGATGTGGCCGCCGACGCCGTGCTTGCTGCCCCGGGTGACCATCGCGGCCGCGTTCCAGCGGTTCCATGCGGTGATCCTCCGCTCCATCTCCTCGTCACCCGGGACGGGCGTCTCGGCGGCGGTGGGGATGGTGTTGAGGTAGTCCGTCTCCAGCAGCTTCGGCAGCGCGACGCCGCCCGCCTCGGCGCGCTCCAGGGTGCGCCGCATCAGGTACGCGGCGCGGTGCGGCCCGGCCTCCCTGGCCACGGCGTCCAGAGAGGCCTGCCATTCGGCGGTCTCCTCCGGATCCCGGTCCGGAAGCTGGTCGAGCGCGCTCGGCTGGATGGCCTGGGGGTCGGTCATGTCGCCGCCTTCCTCAGTCGAAGGGGGTTCCCTCATCGGTAAGGGGTTGGGGGTGCCCTTGGTCTTTGGCAGGACAGGGCGGAGGGCCCGGGTGCGGGCCCGTCGGCGACTCTAACTCCCTGATCGATGATCGATCAAAGGGTTGCGGTGCAAAACCTCTCGATTCCGTGAAAGTCGGCACGGGGTGCCTTCGGCGATGGCACCGGGTGACGAGATCCAGCTGGCGTTTGCGCAGGTGAGGCGGTGTTTGAGCGGGGGTGCGCTCTTGTGTGGGGGCGCCGTTCGGGGGCGGGCGTGGTCGTGTCGGGTGCCGCGCCGTCGTGGCTGCTCGCGCCGTTCCTCGCGCCCCTGAAGGGGCGTTGCCCGCTCGCCCTTCTTTCCGTCGCGACCGAGCAGCTGCCGGTGCCGGTTCTTTCTTTTTCCGCCGCGACGGCGATCGGCTGGGACGGCGGCCCTCGGCGGTGCCGAGCCGGGTGGTGCCACTCGCCCTTGCGGGTGGGGGTGCTCGGGCGGGTGCCGCGCCGTCGTGGCTGGTCGCGCCCGCGCGGCGGCAGCCGCATGTCAGGCACAGGCCCGCGCCCCTGAGGGGCGCTGCTCGGCCGGCCCCCTGGGGTCACGGGCGCGGGGCGCAGCCCAGGACGTGGGATTTCACGATGTCGGCGATGCGGGGGTCGCGGCGTTGGAAGGCGGCGACCAGTTCCTCGTGTTCCTCGGCGTAGGACTGCTGCACCGTGCCCAGCCAGCGGATCGACAGTGCCGTGAAGACCTCGATGCCCAGGCCCTCCCAGGTGTGCAGCAGCACCGAGTTCCCGGCCGCCCGGACCAGCTCGCGGTGGAAGCCGACCGTGTGCCGGACCTGACCCGTGCCGTCGGCGTTCCGGTCGGCGTCGTAGAGCGCGGCCACGTGCGGCTCCAGAGCCGAGCAGTCCTCCGCCAGCCTCTCCGCCGCCAGCTCCGCCGCGATCGCCTCCAGGCCGGCCCGCACCGGGTAGCTCTCCTCCAGGTCGGCCGCCGTCAGGTTCCGCACCCGTACGCCCTTGTTCGGCGCGGACTCGATGAGCCGAAGGGACTCCAGCTCGCGCAGCGCCTCCCGCACGGGCGTCTGGCTGACCTCCAGCTCCGTCGCGATCCGTCGCTCCACGATCCGCTCGCCCGGCTTCCAGCGCCCGCTGACGATTCCCTCCACGATGTGCTCGCGGATCTGTTCGCGCAGCGAGTGGACGACGGGCGCGGTCATGGGAGCTCCTTAAGGGCGTTTGACGTTTAGACAATAAGGCCGGACCGCCGTTCGGGAGAGGCGCACGGGGGCGCTTTCGCGCAGGTGAGACGAGACTTACACGACGGTGCCCCGCCCGGAGGAACTCCGGGCGGGGCACCGTGGAACCCGTGCGGATCAGAGGCCGAGCTCGACCTCGAACTCGCCCGCCTCCAGGATCGCCTTGACCGCCGTCAGGTAACGGGCCGCGTCGGCGCCGTCCACCAGGCGGTGGTCGTAGGACAGGGTGAGGTACGTCATGTCGCGGACGCCGATGACCGTGCCCTCCTCCGTCTCGATGACGGCCGGACGCTTGACCGTGGCACCGATGCCGAGGATCGCGACCTGGTTCGGCGGCACGATGATCGTGTCGAAGAGCGCGCCGCGCGAGCCGGTGTTGGAGATGGTGAAGGTCGCACCGGACAGCTCGTCCGGGGTGATCTTGTTGGCGCGGACCTTGCCGGCCAGGTCGGCCGTGGCCTTGGCGATCCCGGCGATGTTGAGGTCGCCGGCGCCCTTGATGACCGGGGTCATCAGGCCCTTCTCCGAGTCCACCGCGATACCGATGTTCTCGGTGTCGAAGTAGGTGATGGTGCCGTCCGCCTCGTTGATCCGGGAGTTGATGACCGGGTGGGCCTTCAGCGCCTGGGCGGCGGCCTTGACGAAGAACGGCATCGGGGAGAGCTTGACGCCCTCGCGGGCCGCGAACGAGTCCTTGGCCTGGGCGCGCAGGCGCATCAGGCGGGTCACGTCGACCTCGACGACCGAGGAGAGCTGGGCCTGCTCGTGCAGCGCCTTGACCATGTTGTCGCCGATGACCTTGCGGATGCGGGTCATCTTGACGGTCTGGCCGCGGAGCGGGGAGGCCTCCAGCGCCGGGGCCTTCCGGGCCGCGGCGGGGGCCGGGGCGGCGGCGGCCGCGGGGGCCGGTGCGGCGGCGGCCTTCGCGGCCTCCGCGGCGGCGAGCACGTCCTGCTTGCGGATCCGGCCGCCGACGCCGGTGCCCTTGACGGCGCCCAGGTCGACGCCGTTCTCGGCGGCGAGCTTGCGGACCAGCGGGGTGACGTAGGCACCCTCGTCGACCGGAGCCGCGGGGGCGGGCGCCGGAGCGGCGCGGCCCGGGGCCGCGCGCTGTCCGGGCTCCGGCCCCGGATCTGCCTAGCGTGCACGTGACCGATCGGCCCAGCCTT
>NZ_JBFAXI010000024.1:0-106353 GCF_040680735.1 Streptomyces sp. NPDC051987
TGCCCGAATCGCGCGGCGGCCCCCCCGCCCCGCCCCCCCCCCCCCCCGCCGCTCACGCCGCCAGCACCCTCTCCAACGCGCCCAGCGCCGACCGCAGTTCCTCCGCGGTGATGGTCAGCGGCGGGGCCAGCCGGATCGTGGAGCCGTGGGTGTCCTTGACCAGGACGCCCTCGCGCATCAGGCGCTCGCCGATCTCCCGTCCGGTGCCGATCGCCGGGTCCACGTCGACACCCGCCCACAGCCCGCGCGAGCGGAAGCCGACGACGCCCCTGCCGACCAGCTCCGTCAGGCCGTCCCGCAGGAGCACGCCCAGCTCGGCGGCCCGGCGCTGGAACTCGCCGCTCTCCAGCAGTTCGACCACCGCCGTGCCGACCGCCGCCGCCAGCGGGTTGCCGCCGAACGTCGAGCCGTGCTCGCCGGGACGCAGCACGCCCAGCACCTCCCGCCGGGCCACCACCGCCGACACCGGCACGATCCCGCCGCCCAGCGCCTTGCCGAGCAGCAGCACGTCCGGCACCACGTCCTCGTGGTCCACGGCGAGGGTGCGGCCGGTGCGGCCGAGGCCGGACTGGATCTCGTCGGCGACGAAGAGGCAGCCCTTGCGGCGGGTCAGCTCGCGGACCCCGGTCAGATAGCCCTCGTCGGGGATGAGCACCCCCGCCTCGCCCTGGATGGGCTCGATCAGCACCGCCGCCGTGGTCTCGTCGACCGCCGCCTCCAGCGCGGCCAGGTCGTTGTACGGCACGATCCGGAAGCCCGGCGTGAACGGGCCGAAACCCGCGCGGGCCGTGTCGTCGGTGGAGAAGCTGACGATCGTGGTCGTACGGCCGTGGAAGTTGTCCGCGGCGACCACGATCGTGGCCCGGTCGGCCGGGACGCCCTTCACGTCGTAGGCCCATTTGCGGGCCACCTTGATGCCCGACTCCACGGCCTCGGCGCCGGTGTTCATCGGCAGCACCATGTCCTGGCCGGTCAACTCCGCGAGCCGTTCGGCGAATTCGGCGAGCCGGTCGTTGTGGAAGGCACGGGAGGTGAGGGTGAGGCGGTCCAGCTGACGGTGCGCGGCCTCGACCAGCGCCGGGTGGCGGTGGCCGAAGTTCAGGGCCGAGTAGCCCGCCAGCATGTCGAGGTAGCGGCGGCCCTCGACGTCCTCCACCCAGGTGCCCTCGGCGCGGGCGACGACGACGGGCAGCGGATGGTAGTTGTGCGCGAGGACCGGGCCCTCCGCCTCGATCAGCTCGGCGGAGGTGCGGGCGCGTGCGGGTGCGGTCATCAGGGGGATCTCCTGGTCCTCTGCGGATGTCACCGGATTTCCTGGGTGCAGCACTTGATGCCGCCGCCGGCCTTGTGGAACTCCGACAGGTCGACGGGGACGGGCTCGTAGCCCTGGCCGGCGAGGCGGGCGGCGAGTGCCTCGGCCTGCGGCGCGATGAAGACGTGGCGGCCGTCGGAGACCGAGTTCAGGCCCCACGCGAGCGCGTCGTCGCGGGTGGCCAGGACCGCCTCCGGGAACAGCCGGCGGAGCACCTCGCGGCTGCCGGGGGAGAAGGCCTCGGGGTAGTAGACGATGTTCTCCTCGTCCAGGACGAACAACGCCGTGTCCAGGTGGTAGAAGTACGGGTCCACCAGGGTCAGGCTGATCACCGGATGGCCGAAGAACTCCTGGGCCTCCCGGTGCGCATCCCGGGTGGTGCGGAACCCGGTGCCGGCGAGCAGGTACCGGCCCGTCCAGACCAGGTCGCCCTCGCCCTCGGCCACTGATCCCGGGCGGTACACGTCGTAGCCCGCGGTCTTGAACCAGAGGTCGTAGTGGGTCGACTCGGGGCGCCGCTCGGGCGAGTGGAAGAGGGAGCCGAAGACCCGGCCGCCGACGACGACCGCCGAGTTCGCGGCGAACACCATGTCGGGCAGTCCGGGGACCGGTTCCAGCCGGTCGATGCTGTGGCCGTGGGCGCGGTAGGCGCTGATCAGCGCGGTCCACTGCTCCTGGGCCAGGTCGACGTCGACCCTGGTGTCGGGGTTCATCCAGGGATTGATCGCGTACTGCACGGCGAAATGTCTGGGTTCGCAGACGAGAAAGCGCCTGAGGCGCGGCACACGGCTTTCGGACACAGAGGGGTTCCTCCGCTTTCCCGCGGTGTCGACTGAGGGTTGACACCACGGTAGAAAGCGTCGGATACGGACGACAAGAAACAAATGTTGCGCGTCTGCGCAGGAACGCTGCGTCTCCGGTCATACAAACGCAGCGTCGGTGCGTTTACGCGCCGCGTCGGTGCGTTCACTCGGGGACGGGGTGGGTGGCCCCGGCCTCCGGGCTCTCCGGGAGCAGGTGCGACAGCACCATCACACTGATCGTCTTGCGGATGAACGGCTCGACACGGATCCGCTCCAGCACCTCCTCGAAGTGGTCCACGTCCCGGGCCCGCACGTGCAGCAGCGCGTCCGCGCCGCCGGTCACCGTCATGGCCGCGGTGATCTCCGGATGGTTGCGGACCACCTCCGCGAGCCGCCGGGGCGGGGCGGCGCCCTCGCAGTAGACCTCGACGTACGCCTCCGTGCGCCAGCCCAGGGCCGACGGCGTGACGGTGGCCGTGAACCCGGTGATCACACCGGTCTCGCGCAGCCGGTCCACCCGCCGCTTCACGGCCGTCGCGGAGAGCCCGACGGCCGCTCCGATCTCGGCGAAACTGGTCCGCGCGTTCGCCATCAACGCGGTGGTGATCTTCCGGTCGAGGTCGTCGAAAGGGACGGTGCCGCTGTTCATGCCCGCACTGTAACCACGGGCGCGGACACTTCGGGAGCGCCACTTCATCCGGCCCGGACGGCCACGTCCGCCGCATGTCCAGCGCCGGGCTCCGCCGCCTACACTCCGTTCATGCTGCGCGCCCTCGCCGTCGACGACGAACGCCCCTCGCTGGAGGAACTGCTGTACCTGCTCAACGCCGACCCGCGGGTCACCAGTGCCGAGGGCGCCGGGGACGCCACCGAGGCGCTGCGCCGCATCACCCGCGCGCTGGAGTCCGGACCGCAGGGCCCCGAGGCCATCGACGTCGTCTTCCTCGACGTCCAGATGCCGGGCCTGGACGGACTGGACCTGGCCCGGCTGCTCACCGGGTTCGCCCGGCCCCCGCTGGTCGTCTTCGTCACCGCCCACGAGGACTTCGCGGTCAGGGCCTTCGACCTCAAGGCAGTCGACTACGTGCTGAAGCCGGTCCGCAAGGAACGCCTCGCCGAGGCGGTACGCCGGGCCGCCGAACTGCGCGGCACCGCGCCCCCGATACCCGTGCACGAACCCGACCCCGACCACATACCCGTCGAACTCGGCGGTGTGACACGGTTCGTGGCGGTGGACGACATCACCCACGTCGAGGCCCAGGGCGACTACGCCCGCCTGCACACCGACCGCGGCAGCCACCTGGTCCGCATCCCGCTGTCCACCCTGGAGGACCGCTGGCGCTCCCGCGGCTTCGTCCGCATCCACCGCCGCCACCTCGTCGCCCTCCGCCACATCGGCGAACTCCGCCTGGACGCCGGCACGGTGAGCGTCCTGGTCGGCGCCGAGGAGCTCCAGGTCAGCCGGCGCCACGCCCGCGAGCTGCGGGACCTGCTGATGAGGAGGGCCTGACGATGCCCACCGACCCCGCCGAGCGCCGGGTCACCGTCACCGGCCCGCCCCGCCGCAGCCGTCGCGGCCACCGTGACTCCGGTCACTACCGGGCGCGCACCGAGATCGACGAGCAGACCACCCTCGGCCACACCTATGTCCGCTCCCTCATGCGCAGCCAACTGCGCGTCGCACTGGTCGTGTTCGCCGTCCTGGTGCTGCTCGTCGGCCCGCTCCCGCTGGTCTTCGCCGCGGCTCCCGAGGCCCGCCGCCTGGAGTGGCTCGTGCTCGGCTTCTGTCTCTACGCCCCGCTGATCCTGCTCGCCCGCTGGTACGTGCGCCGCGCCGAACGCAACGAGCAGGACTTCGTCCGCCTCGTCGAGGACCGATAGACCTGATGAACTCGACCTGCGGCGAGGCCGGATGAACCCCAGCTATGCCGTCCCGGCGGTCGCCCTCGTGGTCCTCGCGACCGTCCTCGTCGGCGCCTTCGGGCTGCGCGTCTCCCGGACGACCTCCGACTTCTACGTCGCCTCGCGCACCGTCGGCCCCCGCCTCAACGCGGCCGCGATCAGCGGCGAGTACCTCTCCGCCGCCTCCTTCCTGGGCATCGCGGGCCTGGTCCTCGTACAGGGCCCCGACATGCTCTGGTACCCGGTCGGCTACACCGCCGGCTACCTCGTCCTCCTCCTCTTCGTCGCCGCCCCGCTGCGCCGCTCCGGCGCCTACACCCTCCCCGACTTCGCCGAGGCCCGGCTCGCCTCGCAGCCGGTACGACGACTGGCCGGGGCGTTCGTCGTCGGCGTCGGCTGGCTCTACCTGCTGCCCCAACTCCAAGGTGCGGGGCTTACCCTGGCCGTCCTCACCGGCGCCCCCGACGCGCTCGGCGGACTCATCGTCGCCGTCGTCGTGGTGGCCACCGTGGCCGCCGGCGGCATGCGCAGCATCACCTTCGTCCAGGCCTTCCAGTACTGGCTCAAGCTCACCGCCCTGCTCGTCCCCGCCCTCTTCCTCGTCCTCGCCTGGCAGAGCGGCGGCGCCCCCACCCACGCCTTCGACGAACCGGCCACCTTCCGCGACCGGCGCACCGTGGACGTCCAGGACACCCTCTCCGTCAGGCTCGACCGCCCCCTCAGCGTCACCGTCACCGGCACGGTCGACGGCCGCCCGGTCCGGGACACCCGGCTCACCCTCCCCGAGGGCACCCACCGGATCACCGCCGGCACCCGCCTGACCTTCGCCAAGGGCGCCCGCGTCCCCGCCACCGACCGCGGCACCAACGGCGGCATGTCCACCTCGCTCACCGAGAGCCGCGAGGAACGCCCGCTGTACGCCACGTACGGCCTGATCCTCGCCACCTTCCTCGGCACCATGGGCCTGCCGCACGTCGTGGTCCGCTTCTACACCAGCCCGCACGGCGTCGCCGCCCGCCGCACCACGGTCGCCGTGCTGGCCCTGATCGGCCTCTTCTACCTGCTGCCGCCGGTGTACGGCGCCCTCGGCCGCCTCTACACCCCCGAACTCACCCTCACCGGCGAGACCGACGCCGCCGTCCTGCTGCTGCCCGACCGGGTCGTCGGCGGCCTCGGCGGGGACCTGCTCGGCGCGCTGGTGGCGGGCGGCGCCTTCGCCGCGTTCCTCTCCACCGCCTCCGGCCTCACCATGGCGGTCGCCGGGGTCCTCACCCAGGACGTCCTCCCGGCCCGCGGCGTACGGCACTTCAGACGGGGGACGGTCCTCGCCATGGCCGTGCCGCTGACCGCCAGCGTGCTGGTGGGCGGTTTACCGGTCGCCGACGCCGTTGGACTGGCCTTCGCCGTCTCCGCCTCCTCCTTCTGCCCGCTGCTGGTCCTCGGCATCTGGTGGCGGCGGCTGACCCCGCCCGGCGCCGCCGCCGGGATGCTGGCCGGGGGCGGCTCGGCGTTCTGCGCGGTGGCCGCGACCATGGCCGACCTGCCCGGCACCGGCGACCTGCACGCCCTGCTCGCCTGGCCCGCCCTCTGGTCGGTCCCGCTGGGCTTCCTCACCATGATCCTGGTCTCCCTGGCCACCCCGGGCCGGGTACCGCCCGGCACGGCCGCGGTCCTGGCCCGCTTCCACCTGCCCGAAGAGCTGCGCGCGGAGGTCAAGGCGTGACCGGGTTCCTGGCGGGCCTCCTCGTGGCGGTCCTCCCGCTCCTCGCCGCCGGCTTCTGGCTCGGCCGGCGCACCGCGCGCCCGGAGAGCCTCGGCGGCCTCGGCACCCCCGTCGAGCACGCCACCTTCGAGACCCTGCACACCGCCTCCCTCGCCGCGCCCCCGCTGCGCGCGGGCCTGACCGAGGAGACCGCCCGCCGCTCGGCCCGCCGGCTGCGCACCCTGCTCGGCACCGACGCCCTCTGCCTCACCGACCACGAGAACCTGCTGGTCTGGGACGGCGTCGGCAACCACCACCGCACCGAGATCACCAAGCGGCTCGCCGGGCCGCTGGAGTCCGGCCGCGGTGAGGCCTTCCCCCTGCACTGCGAGACTCCCGACTGCCCGGTCCGCTGGGCCGTGATCACCCCGCTGACCGTCGACGACCGCGTCCACGGCACCCTGGTCGCCTGCGCCCCGCGCGAGTCCGCCGTCCTGGTCCGCGCGGCCGGCGAGGTCGCCCGCTGGGTGAGCGTCCAGCTGGAACTGGCCGACCTGGACCGATCCAGGACCCGCCTCATCGAGGCCGAGATCCGCGCCCTGCGCGCCCAGATCTCCCCGCACTTCATCTTCAACTCGCTCGCCGTGATCGCCTCGTTCGTCCGCACCGACCCCGAGCGCGCGCGGGAGCTGCTCCTGGAGTTCGCCGACTTCACCCGCTACTCGTTCCGCAGGCACGGCGACTTCACCACCCTCGCCGACGAACTGCACGCCATCGACCACTACCTGGCGCTGGTCCGGGCCCGCTTCGGCGACCGCCTCACGGTCACCCTGCAGATCGCCCCCGAGGTGCTCCCCGTCACCCTGCCCTTCCTCTGCCTCCAGCCGCTGGTCGAGAACGCCGTCAAACACGGCCTGGAGGGCAAGACGGGCACCTGCCGCATCCAGATCACCGCGCAGGACGCGGGCGCCGAGGCGCTGGTCGTGATCGAGGACGACGGCGCGGGCATGGACCCGCTGCTGCTGCGCCGCATCCTCGCCGGCGAGACCAGCCCCTCCGGGGGCATCGGGCTGTCCAACGTCGACGACCGGCTCCGCCAGGTGTACGGGGACGACCACGGGCTCGTGATCGAGACGGCGCCCGGCGCGGGAATGAAGATCACCGCGCGGTTGCCGAAGTACCAGCCCGGGGTGCACTAGGCGCTCCGCGTGCGCCGTGGGTCAGTTGCTCTGGGTGACCACCATCGCCAGGGTCAGCAGGCCCAGGACCACCCAGCCGAACCAGAGCCAGCCGTTGCTGCCGAGTGCCACCGTGTAGGCCGTCACCACGACGAGGCCGCCGACGGTGAGCACCCCCATCGCCTTGGTCGCGCCGTTCGAGCCGTTCGCAGAACCGGGCATCGGGGCACCCTCCTCATGGTCCGACTCCCTCCATGGTGCCCCGGTTCTGCTTCTTCTGGGGGACCCTGTCAGCCCCTGCGTGCGTTCAGGGAGGCCAGATAGGCGTTGTACGCCTCCAGCTCCTTGTCGCCGTCCCGGTCGGCGGCCCGGTCCGTGCGGCGGGCCTGGCGCTGTTCGGAGCCGTACCACTGGAACAGCAGGGCGATCAGTACCAGCACGGACGGGATCTCGCTGAACGCCCAGGCGATCCCGCCGGCCGCGTTCTGGTCGGAGAGCGCGTCGATGCCCAGGGAGGCGGGCGGGTTCTTGAACGTCCCCACCATCGGCTCCGACGCCATCATCAACGCGATGCCGAAGAACGCGTGGAACGGCATGCCCGCGAACAGCTCCAGCATGCGCATGAGGTGCCCCGGCCGGCGCGGCCCCGGGTCGACGCCGATGATCGGCCAGAAGAAGACGACACCGACGGCGAGGAAGTGCACCATCATCGCGACGTGTCCGGCCTTCGAGCCCATCAGGAAGTCGAAGAGCGGGGTGAAGTAGAGCGCGTACAGGCTCGCGATGAACAGCGGGATGGTGAAGGCGGGATGGGTGATGACCCGCATGTACCGGCTGTGCAGCAGGGCCAGCAGCAGCTCACGCGGCCCCTTCCGGCCCCTCCCGGCGACGGGCAGCGCACGCAGCGCCAGGGTCACCGGGGCGCCCAGCAGGATCAGGATGGGCGACAGCATGCTGATGATCATGTGCTGTACCATGTGCACGCTGAACATGACCATCCCGTAGTCGTTCAGCCTGGTGCACATGACGAGCATGATCGTCAGCACCCCGACGACGAACGACACCGTGCGCCCCACGGACCACGTGTCCCCGCGCCGCCGCAGCCGCACCACGCCCCACCCGTAGAGCGCCAGCCCCGCCACACAGGCGACGAGGAAGAAGGGATCCGCGGACCACTGCAGCCCGCGCCCCAGCGTGAACGGCGGCAGATCCATCGTCATGCCGTGCCCGCTGTGATCCATCCGGCGGCTCCTGATTCGTGGGGGGTTGTACGTTTACTACCGACCCCAGATTAGAACCGTCGCCGACCGCACTTGCGACCGGGGGCCGGGCAGCCGACCCAGGGGCGCGGGGAACTGCGCGACGAGCCACAACGCGCCCGCACCCGGCAACGCATCAGAACCTCCCGCGGCGAGGCCCCTTAGAGCACGGTCTCCGCCTCGTCGTACCGCTCCGTCGGCACCGTCTTCAGCGTCTCCACGGCCTCCGCCAGCGGCACCATCACGATGTCGGTCCCGCGCAGCGCGGTCATGTGACCGAACTCGCCCCGGTGCACCGCCTCCACCGCGTGCCACCCGAACCGCGTCGCCAGCACCCGGTCGTACGCCGTCGGCGTGCCACCCCGCTGCACGTGCCCGAGGATCACCGGCCGCGCCTCCTTGCCGAGCCGCTCCTCCAGCTCGATGGAGAGCTGCCGGGCGATCCCGGCGAACCGCTCGTGGCCGTAGATGTCCTTGCCGCCCTCGTCGAAGGCCATCGTGCCCGCCTTCGGCTTCGCCCCCTCCGCCGCGACGACGATCGCGAACCGCTTGCCCGCCTCGAACCGCTCGCCGACCCGGCGGGCCAACTCCTCGATGTCGAAGGGGCGTTCCGGTACGACGATGGCGTGGGCACCGGCCGCCATGCCGGAGTGCAGGGCGATCCAGCCGGTGTGCCGCCCCATGACCTCCACGACCAGCACCCGCTGGTGGGACTCGGCGGTGGTCTTCAGCCGGTCGAGGGCCTCGGTGGCGACGCCTACGGCCGTGTCGAAGCCGAAGGTCACGTCGGTGACGGCGATGTCGTTGTCGATGGTCTTCGGCACGCCCACGATCGGCAGGCCGGCGTCCGACATCAGCCGGGCCGCCTTCAGCGTGCCCTCACCGCCGATCGGGATGATCGCGTCGAGACCGAGTTCGGCGACATGCCCCCGGGCCCGCTCCACACCGTCCCGCAGGTGGGAGGGCTGGACCCGGGAGGAGCCGAGGATGGTGCCGCCGCGGGCCAGGATGCCGGCCACGGCGTCGAGGTCGAGCTTGAGGTAGTCGCACTCCAGGAGGCCCTTCCAGCCGTCCCGGAAGCCGATGACCTCGTCGCCGTGGTCGGCGACGGCACGGTGCACGACGGACCGGATGACGGCGTTCAGGCCGGGGCAGTCGCCGCCGGACGTGAGGACACCAATGCGCATAGCCCGAAACAACCTTCTCCACGTGGGCCGGAGACCGGACCACGCTGTCCGGCTGTCGTCGGCGTCACCCTACCCGCGTGAGGGGGGCCTCCCGCACCGGGCGTCCGCCTGCTGGACGTGCCCGCACATGTGAGCGGACACGCTGTCAGGCGGGCCCCGGAACCGGTTGTTCCGCAGGGGTCACGCAGGCTGCTGAGCGGCCGCGATGCGCTCGTTGCGGAGTGCCTCGTACCACCGGTCGTCGATCGGCGGCAGCGCGTTGACGTCGAGGGCCAGCTTCAGCAGCAGGTCGGCGATGAGCGGGTTGCGGGCGAGCACCGGCCCGTGCATGTACGTACCGAAGACGGTCTCGTTGTACGCGCCCTCCGTGCCGTCCCCGGTGCCGTTGCCCCGGCCCAGCTGGACCCGGGCGAAGGGGCGGGCGGTGGGGCCGAGCTGGGTGACGCCCTGGTGGTTCTCGAATCCGGTGAGCTGCGGGAGCCCGAGGCGCGGGTCGATGTCGGCGAGCACGTCACCGACGCACCGCTCGCCGGTGCCGCGCACGGTCGTCACGTCGAGCAGGCCGAGGCCGGGCTCGCGCTGCCCGAGGTCGTTGATGAACTCGTGCCCGAGGATCTGGTAGCCCGCGCACACCGAGAACACGATCGCGCCGTTCTCCACCGCCCGGTACAGGTGTCCGTCGCGGCGCAGCCGCTCGGCGGCGAGCCGCTGCGGACGGTCCTCGCCGCCGCCGATCAGGTAGATGTCGCCGGAGGTCGGGATCGGCTGGTCGCTGCGCACGTCGAGCCGTGCCACGTCGAGACCGCGCTGGCGGGCCCGGCGCTCCACCACGAGCGCGTTGCCCTGGTCGCCGTAGGTGCTGAGCAGGTCCGGGTAGATCCACACCAGCCGCAGTTGGTTGTCGCTCATGAACGCTTCGTCCTTCGTGGTCAGTTGCCGACGCGGCGGCGCAGGTCCTGGAACGCGGTGTAGTTCGCGATGACCTCGATCCGGCCCGGCGGGCACATCTGCACGGCCTGGTCGAGGGAGTCGCAGACCTGGAAGTGCTGGCCCGCGACCTCCAGACGTACGGCGAGGTCCAGCTTGCGGTCACCGAGCACGAAGATCGGGTGGCCGGTCAGGCGCGTGTAGTCCACGTCCCACAGCCAGGAGGTGTCGGTGCCGTCGGCGCCGCGCGCGTTCACCGAGAGGATGACCGGCGCCGGCGGCGGGTCGATCAGCGAGAACGTCTCCAGCCAGCCGGCCGGGTTCTTGGCCAGCAGCAGCCGCAGGTCACGCCCCTGGAACTGCACGACGTCGTAGCGTCCCGCGACGGCCTGCACCTGGTACATCCGCTCCAGCGCGACCTGCGGCGGCACCCCGAAGACGGCGGCGACGGCGGCCGAGGAGGCCGCGTTCGCCTTGTTGGCGCGCCCCGGCAGCTGCAGGTGGATGGGCCAGGCGGAGCCGTGCGGGTCGAGGACGTGGTCCCCGGACAGCACCCAGCTCGGCGTCGGCCGTCGGAACCCGCACTCGCCGCAGAACCAGTCGTCGCCGGGCCGCTGCATCACGCCGCCGCAGGACGGGCAGGACCAGGCGTCGTCCTTCCACATCTGCCCGGCGGCGACCCAGATCACGTTGGGGGAGGAGGAGGCGGCCCACACCACCAGCGGGTCGTCGCAGTTCGCCACGATGACGGCCTTCGACCCGGCCAGGCCCTCCCGCCAGTTCTCGGCGAGCATCCGGGTCTCGGCGGCGCGGTCGAGCTGGTCGCGGGAGAGGTTGAGCAGCGCGATGCACTTCGGCGCCGTGTCCCGGGCCACCCCGGCCAGGTACTTCTCGTCGACCTCGATGACCCCGAACTTGGCGTCCGAGCCACCGGCCAGCGCCGAGGTGATGCCGGCGGGCATGTTGGCCCCGAGCGCGTTGGACACCACCGGCCCCGCGGCCTTCAGCGCCTCGGCGATGAGCCGGGTGGTGGTCGTCTTGCCGTTGGTCGCCGAGACGAGCGTGACGTCCAGGTGGGTGGCGAGCCGGGCGAGGAGGTCGGGGTCGAGTTTGAGCGCGACCCGGCCACCGATCACAGATCCGCTGCCGCGTCCCGCCGCTCGGGACGCCGCCGCGACCGCCTTGCCCGCGGTCACGGCCAGCTTGGCCCGCGGCGTGAGCGGGTCCGAGTTGCCTGCCATCAGTTCTCGATCCTCCTTGCGTACGCGCCGCGCCTGAGCCATCCGGCAACGTGGTGTGAGGTCAGCCTATCGAGATCCATTCGCACACCCGAATTCCGGCCCGTGCCTGCGCGGCGGGCAGGGCCCGATGCGAACCGTACCCTTACGGCCATGCGACACGGTTCCATTCCGGGCGCCCACGGGCGGGTCCGGCCTCTCACCCTGCTCGGCGACCCGGTCCTGCACGCCCGCTGCGCGGAGGTCACCGAGTTCGGCCCCGAACTCTCCCGGCTGGTGGAGGACTTGTTCGCGACGATGTACGCGGCGGAGGGGGTGGGCCTGGCGGCCAACCAGGTGGGGGAGCCGCTGCGGGTGTTCGTCTTCGACTGCCCCGACGACGAGGACGTCCGTCACCTGGGCCACGTGGTGAACCCGCGCCTGGTGGCGGCGGACGGCGTGACCGTCCGCGGCCCGGAGGGCTGCCTGTCCCTGCCGGGCCTGGAGGCGGGCACGGAGCGGTACGACCACGCGGTGGTCGAGGGTTTCACGGCGGCAGGTGAGCCGGTCACGATCCACGGCACCGGGTTCTTCGCCCGCTGCCTCCAGCACGAGACCGACCACCTGGAGGGCCGCGTCTACGCCGACCACGTCACGGGCTGGCGCAAGCGGAGACTGATGCGACAGGTGGCCAGAACTTCTTGGCACCGGTGAGGACGTCTCCCTGCTTTCAGGGGCGCTCAGCCGAAACCCGACCCGTCAGAACCCCGGACCTCCCACTTTGTCCCCCGCAGCCGCCAGCCGCCCCCACAGCAGATCGGCCAGACTCTTGACCAGCTCCGCACGAGAACACGGCCGCTCTCCCAGCCACCAGTCCCCGGCCGCGTGCATCATCCCGACGATCCCGTGCCCCCACACCCGCGCCAGCTGCTGACTCGCCGGGCCCAGATCCAGCCGGTCCTCGATCACCTGCGCCAGTTCCTCACCCATCCGCCGCAACAGCGGAGCCGAGTGCTTGCCGACGTCGAACCCCTGGTCGGCCCCGGTGCCGCCCTCCGCGGGATGCATCAGGAACCGGTACACCTGAGGCCGTGCCTCGATCGCCGCGAGGTACGTGTCGAGCGTCGCCTCGACCCGCTCGCGGCGCTCCGCGGGCGCGTCCAGTGCCTCCCGCAGCGAGTTCAGCAACGCGTCCGTGTGCCGCTTGGCCAGTGCCGCGTACAGCCCGCTCTTGTCGCCGAAGTGGCGGTAGAGGATGGGTTTGGTGATGCCTGCCTCCGCCGCGATCGCGTTCATGGAAGCCTGTGGGCCGTCGCGCAGCACCACCCGGTCGGCGGCCTCCAACAGCTCGCGCCGTCGGCGGTCGGCGGACCGTTGCTGTTCGGTCCGCTGTGTGGTGTCCATGTGCTCTCCCCACCCCGTGCTGTTTTCGGTGACGCCTGCGCAAACTAACACCTGACAGTCATCCACACTCGAACTGGCTGCCGAGGTGACCTTGGGAGTTGACTTTTCCTACCGACGAGTAACAGACTCGGGTTACCGCTAGTAACACATTATGCGCCGCCGCTGGAGGAGTCATGGCCGAGTTCACCATGGAACTCAACGACGAACAGAAGGAGGTCCGGGACTGGCTGCACGGTTTCGCCGCCGACGTCATCCGCCCCGCGGCCGCCGAATGGGACGAGCGTGAGGAGACTCCCTGGCCGGTCATCCAGGAGGCCGCCAAGGTCGGCATCTACTCCCTCGACTTCTACGCCCAGCAGTACTTCGACCCCACCGGCCTCGGCATCCCCATGGCCATGGAGGAGCTGTTCTGGGGCGACGCGGGCATCGCCCTGTCCATCGTGGGCACGGGCCTCGCCGCCGTCGGCGTCCTCGCCAACGGCACGGAGGAGCAGATCGGCACCTGGATCCCCCAGATGTACGGCGACACCAACGACGTCAAGGTCGCCGCGTTCTGCTCCTCCGAGCCCGACGCCGGCTCCGACGTGGCCTCCATGCGCACCCGGGCGGTGTACGACGAGGCCAAGGACGAATGGGTGATCAACGGCACGAAGACCTGGGCGACCAACGGCGGCATCGCCAACGTCCACGTCGTCGTCGCCGTCGTCGACCCGGAGCTCGGCTCCAAGGGCCACGCCTCCTTCATCGTCCCGCCGGGTACCCCCGGGCTGTCCCAGGGCCAGAAGTTCAAGAAGCACGGGATCCGCGCCTCGCACACCGCCGAGGTCGTCCTGGACGGTGTCCGGGTGCCCGGCTCCTGCCTGCTCGGCGGCAAGGAGAAGCTGGACGAGCGCCTGGCGCGGGCCCGGGAGCGGGCGAGGTCGGGCGGCGAGCGCGTCAAGAACGCGGCGATGGCCACGTTCGAGGCCTCGCGGCCCGCCGTCGGGGCGATGGCGGTGGGTACCGCCCGTGCCGCCTACGAGGTCGCCCTCGACTACGCCATGACCCGGGAGCAGTTCGGCCGGCCGATCATCGACAACCAGGGGGTGGCCTTCCAGCTCGCGGACATGCGGACGCAGATCGACGCGGCCCGGCTGCTGGTGTGGCGGGCGTCCTGGATGGCGGTCAACGGAAAGCCGTTCACCGCGGCCGAGGGGTCCATGTCGAAGCTGTTCGCCAGCGAGACGGCGAAGAAGGTGACCGCCCAGGCGATCCAGATCCTGGGCGGCAACGGGTACACGCGGGAGTATCCGGTGGAGCGGATGCACCGGGACGCCGCGATCTACACGATCTTCGAGGGGACGAGTGAGATCCAGCGGCTGGTGATCGCCCGGACGTTGTCGGGGATGCCGATCCGGTAGCGCCGCGGGGGTGCGGGTGCTTCGCGGGCCTTCCGTGCGTCGTGGTGGCTCGCGCCCGCGCGGCGGAGCCGCACGGGGACAACGCCCCCGCGCTCCATCGACTCACCGGTGCTTCAGAGGTGTCAGTTGCTCGATGTCGTAACGCTTCCGGAGTGCCTCGATCGCCTCGTGGTCGGGTGGACCGCCGTTGCCGAGGATCTCCAGGAGTTCCTCGAAGTAGCGCTCGTGGTCGGGCGGCGGGGACGCCTGGAAGAACATCCGCGCCGGGGTGTCGGTCGGGTTGGCGAAGGCGTGCGGGCAGCCGGGGGGCACGACGATCACCGTGCCCGGGGTGGCCCGCACCACCCTGTTGCCCGAAGTCGACTCCCACTTCTGCCAGTTGTCAGGAGTGCGGACGCGCGGCTCGAAAGCGAGGACGTCCAGCTCGCCTTCGAGGACGTAGAACAACTCCTCGCTGCGGGTGTGCACATGGGCGCCCACGTCGAAGCCCGGCGGGACCTCCACCTCGAAGGTGGAGGCCGTCCTCGAATGCGTGCCCGTCACCTTGAAGGTGACGCGCTGGGCCGACGTGTGGACCACGCGCCCGTGTCCCGGTGGTACGAGGAGTCCCTCGGTCGTGGTCATGGGCCGCTCACCACGTCACCGGAAGTGCCTCGGGTCCCCGGATCAACGCGCCCTTTCTGAAGGGGACCTGCTCCGGGGGAACCGCGAGCCGCAGGCCGGGCAGCCGGTCGAGAAGGGCGTCGACCAGCAGCTCCTCCTCCAGCCTGGCGAGCTGGCCGCCGGGGCAGTAGTGCGGGCCGAAGCCGAAGGCGACGTGCGGGTTGGGGCTGCGGGAGAAGTCGATCGTCTCCGGGTCCGGGAAGACCTCCGGGTCCCGGTTGGCCGCCAGGTAGGAGACGTAGACCGGATCGCCCGCGCGGATCCGTACGCCCCTGACCTCCACGTCCCGCAGGGCGATCCGGGACAGCCCGACCGCGCTGCGGTGCGGGATGTAGCGCAGGAGCTCGTCGATCGCCCGGGGGCGGATCGCCGGCTCGGTGCGCAGCCGGTCGAGCAGGTCGGGGCGGGTCAGCAGCAGGTAGAACATCTGCCCGCTGTTGTTGGTGACCGCCTCGCCGCCGATCTGGAGGAGGACGGCGAGACCGACGGCCTCCTCCAGCGTGACCTCGCCGCGGCCCACCGCGGCGCCCAGCAGCGAGCAGACGTCGTCGCCCGCGCTGTTCTCCCGCAGCCCGACGAGATCGGCGAAGTAGGCTGCCATCTCGCGCTTGGCCTTCTCGCTGACCTCCTTGCCGTGCGAGGAGGACAGGATCAGCTGGGTCCAGAGGTGCATGGCGTGCCGGTCGGCGGCCGGCACACCCATCACCTCGCAGATCACCGCGATGGGGAACGGGCTCAGGACCGCCGCCGTGAGATCGGCGGGCGGTCCGTCCTGGACGAGCTCGTCGACGATCTCGTCCAGCATCAGGCGGGCCCTGGCCCGGACCCGCTCCACGCCCTTGCTGGTGAGCGCGGGGGCCACCGAGCGGCGCAGCCGCGTGTGGTCGGGCGGGTCCAGGAAGCCGACCGCGCCGCGGTCCGGGATGAAGTGCGGGGCGAGCCGGGTGACCGGCTGTTCCAGCACCGCCTCCCGGCTGAACCGGGGGTCGTTGGCCACCATCCGTACGTCGTCGTACCGGGTGACCAGCCACGCCCAGGCCTCGCCGTTGGGCAGCTGGATCCGGGTGACCGGACCCTCCCGCATCAGCTCGGCCAGGGTGGGGTCGAAATCCACCCCCGTCAGGTCCGGCACCTCCCAGTGCCGGACCGGACAGACGGCCTCGCCGAGCGCCTCGCCGGATGCCTCGTCGGCGGGGTCGAGCGGTTCCGTGAGCGTCATCTCGGTCATGCCGCCTTCCCGTCCGCACGCCGCCAGCGACCCAGCGACATCTCCGCGGTGATGCCGGGACCGAACCCGGCCAGCAGGCCGCGCGCCTGGTGCTCGGCACCGCCCTCGTCGAACATGCGGCGTAGCGCGTCCAGCACGACGGCGCTGGCGATGTTGCCGTACTCGGTCAGCGTGGACCGGCTGAACCGGAACGCGTGCGGGTCGACCCGGAGGAACTTGCTCAGGTCGTCCAGGATGCGCGGCCCGCCCGCGTGGACTATGTAGAAGTCCAGGTCGGACGCGTCCCAGCCGTGCAGCCCCGCCAGGTCCTGGAGGGCCGGCGCGAGCGGCTCCATGGTCGCCGGGACCCGCTTGTCCAGCAGGAAGTGGAACCCGGTGGCCCGCACGTCGTACATGATCCACTCCTCGGTCTTCGGGATCAGGTACGAGCCGTTGCGTTCGAGTTGGACGCCCGTGCCGCCCTTGCCGCGGACCACGGCGGCGGCGATGCCGTCACCGAAGAGGCCGTTGGAGAGCAGCGAGCCGACGCCGAGGTCGGTCGGCTGGTAGCACAGCGAGCAGAACTCGCAGGCCACGATGAGGGCGTTGGCGTCCGGGTACGCCGAGCAGAAGTCGTGCGCCCGGTTGATCGCCGCTCCGCCGGCCGCGCAGCCGAGCTGTGCGATGGGAAGCTGGCGGGTGGTGGAGTCGAAGTCCATCTCGTTGATCAGCCACGCCGTGAGCGAGGGCATCATGAAGCCCGTGCACGAGACGTAGATGATCACGTCGATGTCGGTGGTGAGCAGTTCGGCGTCGTCGAGCGCCCGCTGGATGACGGCAGGGACCCGGGCCTTGGCCTCGGCCTCGTAGAGCTTGTTGCGCTCCTCGAAGCCGGGGTGCTTCAGGGTTTCCTCGATCGGCTGCACGATGTGCCGGGTGCGAACGCCCGTGTTCTCGATCAGTCTCAGCGCCAGTGGCAGCTGCGGGTGGTTCTCGTGGTGGGAGCGCGCCAGTTCGAGCGTCTCCTCCATCGTGATCACGTACTCCGGGACCGACACTGAGGGTTTGCACAAAGTCGCCATGAACCGTGCCTGCTTTCAGCCTTCCGGCGGGTGGTGGCCCGACCGGTCAGAGAGGTGGTTCACCTCAGGAGGTGGTTCCCTCACGATCACCCGGGAGGGCGACGATCTCTCGCCGGACTACTCCGAACCGGTGACCCGGTGTCAGGGGCCGAGCACCGCAGAGGTAGCCGCACGAGGCGTGCGCGCGGGCCGGCGCGGCTCCGGAAAAGGCCGAGAAAGCGCAGGTCGGAAGGGGTGTCGGACGCGACAGCCTATCCGTGGGTTCTGTGGGCCGGGCGAGTGGGGACCCAGTCGCCGCCCTCGCGCTGGAACAACACCGGTGGATCTCCGCCGACCGGCGCGCGTTCCTGCATCTGGCGCAGCCCGTCACCGGGCCGGCGACGGCCGGGTTCCTCGCTGTGCCGGCCGAGGGCGAGGAACCGGCGGCAGAGCGGCTGGGCGCTCTCGACGCGGAGTGCGGTGGCACGTACCTGGGGGCGCGGGGAACCGCGCGACCGGCCCCGACGCACCCGCACCCGCCGAACGCCCGCTACTGCCCGCTGCTGTGGGCGATGCAGGCCACGTCGATCCGGTCAGCCAGCTTGGCCAGTTCGATGGTCAGAGCAGCCACCGTGTCCTCGTCCAGCCCGCCCTCGTCGGCCTCCACCAGACGCAGCCACCGAGCCCCCAGCGTCCGCAACAACTTACTCACGTCGGCCGCGGCCACCTGCAAGGTCCCGCGGTCGTCGACGATCAGAGGCAGGGTCACTTCGCGGTTCACACCCGCGATCGTAGTCGTGCGGCCCTCACGCACCCTGCCAAACCGTGGTGATGTTGCAGAACTCCCGGATTCCGTGCCCGGACAGCTCACGGCCGTAGCCGGACCGCTTCACCCCGCCGAAGGGGAACGCCGGGTGGGAGGCGGTCATGCCGTTGACGAACACGCCGCCGGCCTCCAGGTCCCGTACGAACCGGTCCACCTCGGCGTCGTCGCGCGTCCACACGTTCGAACTCAGCCCGAAGGGCGAGTCGTTGGCGATGAGGACCGCCTCGTCCAGGTCGCCCGCCCGGTAGAGCGTGGCCACCGGGCCGAACGCCTCCTCGCGGTGGATGCGCATGTCGCGGTGGATCCCCGCGAGCACGGTCGGCGGGTAGTACCAGCCGGGCCCGTCCGGCCGCTGCCCGCCGCACAGCACCTCGGCACCCGACCGCTTCGCGTCCTCGACCAGCTCCTCCAGGTCCGTGCGCCCCTGCTCGCTGGCGAGCGGCCCGACGTCCGTCTCCTCGTCCATCGGGTCGCCCGTCCGCAGCGCGGCCATGCCCGCCACGAACTTCTCGGCGAACGCGTCGTAGACGTCCGTGTGCACGATGAACCGCTTCGCGGCGATGCACGACTGACCGTTGTTCTGCACCCGCGCCGTCACCGCGATCCGCGCGGCCCGGTCGATGTCCGCCGAGGGCATCACCACGTACGGGTCGCTGCCGCCCAGTTCCAGGACCGTCTTCTTGATCATCTCGCCGGCCGTGGCGGCGACCGCGCGGCCCGCGGGCTCGCTGCCGGTGAGCGTCGCCGCCTTCACCCGCTCGTCGCGCAGGACGTCGTCGACCGCGCCGGAGCCGATCAGCAGGGTCTGGAAGCAGCCCTCGGTGAAACCGGCCCGGTGGAACAGGTCCTCCAGGTACAGGGCGGTCTGCGGGACGTTGGACGCGTGTTTGAGCAGGCCCACGTTGCCGGCCATCAGCGCGGGCGCGGCGAAGCGGACCACCTGCCAGAGCGGGAAGTTCCACGGCATCACGGCGAGCACCGGCCCCATCGGCCGGTAGCGCACCCGCACCCGGGACGCGCCCGAGTCCTTCACGTCCGTCTCCGCGGGTTCCTCGTCGGCCAGCAGTTCCTCCGCGTGGTCGGCGTACCAGTGCATCGCCTTCGCGCACTTGGCGGCCTCCGCGCGGGCCTGCTTGACCGGCTTGCCCATCTCGGTGGTCATGGTGCGGGCGATGTCGTCCCGGTCCGCGTCCAGCAGGTCGGCGGCGGCGTGCAGCAGCCGGGCGCGTTCCGCGAAGGTGCTCGTGCGGTACGTGCGGAACGTGGCCTCGGCGAGTTCGAGCCGGCGTTCGAGCTCGTCCTCGTCCATGGCCTCGAACGTTTCGAGCGTCTCGCCGTTCGCCGGGTTGACCGTCGCGATGGGCATGGCTGACCTCCCTGGGAGCGGGCTTGCTACGACCTTCGCGCGCGGCCCCGGGGACCGCAACGCGTGGGCGTCTGCTCAGCCCGAGTGCTCCGCCAGCCGGTCGAGAAACGCGGCCTGGGCCGTGATGATCACCTCACGGGCCCGGTCGGGGGTCAGCCAGGCCACCCGGTCCAGCTCCGGGAACTCCTGGATCCGGCCCGATCTCGGCGGCCACTCCATCACGAAGGTGCCGGGGGCGATCGTGGCCGGGTCCAGGTCGGCCTCGATCGCCCACGCCGTCACGATCTTGCCGTTGGTCTGCCGGACCTCGCCCAGGTCGATCGCCTCGCCGTCCGGCGGCGGCAGCCCGAGCTCCTCCTGGAACTCCCGCCGGGCCGCCTCCCAGGCCGGCTCGGCGGGCTCGTACTCGCCCTTGGGGACGGTCCAGGCGCCCGCGTCCTTCTTCGCGAAGTACGGCCCGCCCATATGGCCGAGCAACACCTCAAGGCCCTCACCGGTATGCCGGAACAACAGCAGTCCCGCGCTTCGCCTCGGCTCCGTCAACGCCGTACCTCCGGGTGGGCGGCCAGCAGGGACTCCACCGTATCGGCCTCCTCGGGCCGTTTGTCCTCGCGGTAGCGGACCACCCGGGCGAAGCGCAGGGTGACCCCGGCCGGGTAGCGGGTCGACCGCTGCAGGCCGTCGTAGGCGATCTCCACGACGAGTTCGGGGCGCACGGTCACCACCCAGCCGTTGTCCGAGACCTCCAGCTCCTTGAGCCGGGCGGTCTGCCACTGAAGCATCGCGTCGGTCATGCCCTTGAACGTCTTGCCGAGCATGGCGAAGCCGCCGTCCGGGGTGCGGGCGCCCAGGTGGAGGTTGGAGAGCCTGCCGGTGCGGCGGCCGTGGCCCCATTCGGCGGCGAGGACGACCAGGTCGAGGGTGTGGACGGGCTTGACCTTCAGCCAGGAGGCGCCCCGGCGGCCGGCGCTGTAGGGGGCGTCCAGGGCCTTGACGACCACGCCCTCGTGGCCGCGGTCCAGGGCGGCCGCGAGGAATCCCTCGGCGGCCGGCGTCTCCTCCGGTCCGGACACCAGCGTCCGGCGCACCCGCATCGGCTCGGGGACCAGCCCGGCCAGCCGCGCGTGCCGTTCGGCGAAGGGGAGGTCGAGCAGGTCGTGGTCGCCGACCGAGAGCGCGTCGAAGAAGACGGGAGAGACCGGGACCTCCCGCGCGGCCTTCGCCACGTCCGTCCGGGAGCCGACCCGGCCCGCCGTCTCCTGGAAGGAGCGGGGCCGCCCGTCCGCGTCGAAGGAGATCACCTCGCCGTCGAGGACGAACCGGTCGCCGCCCAGCTCACGGGCGGCGGAGGTCACCTCGGGGAGGCGGTCGGTGATGTCGTCGAGCGTGCGGGTGAAGACCCGGACGGTATCTCCGTCCCGGTGGACCTGGACCCGGATGCCGTCCAGCTTCTCCTCGACCGCGCAGCCGCCCAGCTTCGCCACCGCCTCGGCGACCGAGGCGGCGGAGTGCGCCAGCATGGGCAGCACCGGGCGGCCGACGGTGAGCCGGAACCGGTCCAGGGCCGGCGGGCCGTCCGCCAGCAGTGCCTGGGCCACCGTCTGCAGGGACCCGGCGAGCATCACCGCCCGGCGGACGGCGGCCGGATCCGCGCCGGTCGCCTGCGCGAGCCCTTCGGCGGCGACCGCGTCCAGGGCGCCCTGCCGCACCTCCCCGGTGATCAGCCCGAGCAGGAAGCGCTGCTCGTCCGCCGTCGCCGCGCCCATCAACTCGCCCACTATCCTGGTCCGTTCGGCCTGCGAACCGGTCCCGGAGACCTTGCCGAGCTCGCTCAGCCGGGCGTCGACCTCGCGCACCGTGAGAGACGGCTCGCCGGCCGGCGGCACGGTCCTGCCCAGCACCTTCCAGCCGACGCCGAGGCGGCCCTGCGGGAGCCGGCCGGCCAGGTAGGGGATGACCACGGGCACGTCGTCGGGTTCCGTCTCGCGGAAGAGCTCGGCGAGCAGCCCGGTCTTGCGGGACCTGGCCGCGGTGGCGGCGATCTCCCGGGACACGTCGGCGAGCCGGGTCAGCAGCATGCACTCATGGTGCTCCGGATCCGGCCCCGCGACACCCCGACGGCCCCCGCGTCGGGTTCATGCCGAGGCGGACCCGTACACCTGCCGGGTGTTGGGGCGCGGTGCCGGGCGGTGCCGGGCCGCCGGGCCCTCGGCGAAGGCGCGCAGCAGGTTCTCGGTGGTGCGGGTCACGAAGGAGCGGGTGGCGGCGTCCATGCCGTGGTGCCGGCTGCCGTCGCCGGTGGCCGCCATCAGGGCCTCCACCCAGCGCATGGTGCCGGTCGCGAAGACCCCGGCGCCGCCGGGCACCGTGTAGTAGGCCGAGTCGCTGTGACTGCGCCGGCCGGTGCACACCAGGGGCGAGTGGGCCGTGATCTCCAGCGGGCCGGGAGCGGCCGTGCCGGGCACGACACGGTCGTACTCGACGCCCACGAGGTGGGCGAAGCCCTCGCCGGGACGGACCCCGGTGCCCTCGTACAGCCAGTGGTCCGCCGCCGTGACGACATAGGGCGCGTCCACCGGATAGCCCTCGTAGAGCACCCCGGTGAGCGAGGACTCCGGGTCGGCGCCGGGGGCGGCCCGGAAGTCGGTGGTGACCAGGGCGGGCCGGGCGGGGAAGCAGGGATCGGCGGCGTACGCGGACTTGTAGCAGACGACCGTGCGGCCGGGGCCGGTGTCCGAGGCCTCCACGCGGATCCGCCGGAAACAGGTGTTGGCGCCGAGGAAGGCGATGTTGGTCCCGGCGTCCCGGGCGTCCGTGACGTGCCGGCGCTGCTCGGGCGTCCAGTACTCGTCGTGGCCCAGGCAGACCACGGCGGCGGCCCCGGCCAGCACTCCCGGGTCGGTGTGCACGTCCGTCCCCGTGGTGTAGGCCAGCGGTATGCCCACCCGCTCGGCCAGCACGACCGCCGCCCGCTCGTACACCAGGAACTTCTCCGCGCCGTTCTGGTCGTAGGGCCGGTCGAAGGTGACGGCCAGCGAGCGTCCGGCGTAGCTGCCGTCGGAGCCGGCGTAGAGGCTGAGGCCGCCCCACCTGTTGTACGCCTGCCAGGTCGCCGGGGCGTGCATCAGGACGGTACGGCCCGTGCCCCGGGTGGAGCGCACGATCAGCGGGACGTACCGCTGGTGGCCGCTCTCGGCCTCCAGGCGCAGCAGATACGCGCCCTCCGGCCAGCCGGTCGTGTCCACGGTGAGCGTGCGCCGCCAGCCGGCCCGCACGGTGCGGGTGCCGGAGAGGATCCCGGGGGCCTGCTGGGCGCGGCCCGGTACGCGCGGCGAGAGCCAGACGCGGCGGGCCTGCTTCCCGCCGTACCAGCCGACGCGCAGCGCCGAGACGCGGAAAGCGGCGGCCGTGGTGGAGACGGCCAGCCCGAACTCCTCGCCCGGTGTCACGCTCACCCGGTCGGCGTAGCCGGCGATCGCGTCCGGCGTGCCGAGCGACCCGGTGCGCCAGTCGTCGGTCCCCGGGCGCCCGCGCTCCGCCTCCGGCAGGTGCGGATCGAAGGCGCCGGACCGGCCGGCCGGCGGTCCCGGATCGCAGGCGGCGGCCGCGCCCGCCCCGACGCCCGCGCACATCCCGAGGAACCGTCTGCGCGGAGGTCCGGACGCGGGCACCGGCGAGGTTCCCTCGCGCCGCTGAGCGTTCACGTGGCCTCCCTGGACCCGGGGCGTCCGTGCGGTCCCGGCAGCACCGGTCGCCGACCGGGCACGCCCCGGCGACCGTAACCCGCGCGGTCCGGCACCGCACCCCCGAGATCCTGCCGGATTGACAAACCCGGTTGCCGAAACTGCAATGCCTGCCATGACTACCGACGACGTCCTCGCCGGGGTGGGGCCCCGGTTGCGCCGGATCCGCAAGGAGCGGGAGGTCACCCTCGCCGCCCTCGCCGAGACCACCGGCATCTCGGTCAGCACCCTCTCCCGGCTGGAGTCCGGGCTGCGCAGGCCCAGCCTGGAGCTGCTGCTGCCGATCGCCCAGGCCCACCAGGTGCCCCTGGACGAGCTGGTCGGCGCCCCGTCGGCCGCCGATCCCCGGGTGCGCGCCAAGCCGATGGAACGCCACGGCCGCACCTTCCTCCCGCTCACCCGGCAGCCCGGCGGCCTGCAGGCCTTCAAGGTGGTCGAACGGCAGCGGCTGCTCGAACCCGAACCGCGCAGCCATGAGGGCTACGAGTGGCTGTACGTGCTGTCCGGACGGCTCCGGCTGGTCCTCGGGGAGCACGACGTCGTCCTCGGGCCGGGCGAGGCGGCGGAGTTCGACACGCGGGTGCCGCACTGGTTCGGGTCGACGGGGGAGGGGCCGGTGGAGTTCCTCAGCCTGTTCGGGCCGCAGGGGGAGCGGATGCATGTGCGGGCCCGGCCCAAGCGGACGTGACGAATCCGGCGTTCCGCCGGAAGGCTGTTCCCCTGCGGCAAGCGACCGCTTAGTATGCGATGGACCCCGGTCAGACGACGCAGTCGACGCAGTCCCGTGGAGGCACCGCATGCAGGCATGGCAAGTGCACGAGAACGGCGAGCCGAGCGAGGTGATGCGGCTCCAGGAGGTGGAGCGGCCCACGCCCGGCGACGGCCAGGTGCTGCTCAGGGTGCGTGCCGCCAACATCAACTTCCCGGACGTCCTGATGTGCCGCGGTCACTACCAGGTGCGCCCGCCGCTGCCGTTCACCCCGGGCGTGGAGATCTGCGGCGAGACCGAGGACGGGCGCCGGGTGATCGCCAACCCGGTGCTGCCGTACGGCGGTTTCGCCGAGTACGCGGTCGCGGACGCCGCCGGGCTGCTGCCCGCGCCGGAGGCGCTGGACGACGCCGAGGCCGCCGCGCTGCACATCGGCTACCAGACGGGCTGGTTCGGACTGCACCGCCGGGCGGCCCTCCAGCCCGGCGAGACCCTGCTCGTGCACGCCGCCGCAGGCGGCGTCGGCAGCGCGGCCGTCCAGCTCGGCAAGGCGGCCGGGGCCACGGTGATCGGCGTGGTCGGCGGCGCCGGCAAGGCAGCCGTGGCCCGCGCGCTGGGCTGTGACGTCGTTGTCGACCGGCGCGCCGAGGACGTCGTCGCCGCTGTCAAGGAGGCCACCGGCGGACGGGGGGCCGACGTGATCTACGACCCGGTCGGCGGCGAGGCCTACACCCAGTCGACCAAGGTCGTCGCCTTCGAGGGCCGGATCGTCGTCGTCGGCTTCGCCGGCGGCACCATTCCCAGCCCGGCGCTCAACCACGCCCTGGTGAAGAACTACTCCATCCTGGGCCTTCACTGGGGCCTGTACGCCACCAAGAACCCCGGGCTGATCCTGGACTGCCACCGGCAGCTCACCGAGCTGGCCGCCAAGGGGGCCATCAAGCCCCTGGTGAGCGAGCGGGTGCCGCTGTCCGAGGCCGCGGCGGCCGTGCAGCGGGTCGGCGACGGCGTCACCACCGGCCGGGTCACCGTCGTACCGGAAGGAGCCGCGGCATGACCGACGCCGACGAACTGACGCGCCGCACCGCCGAGTTCCTGGCCGCCCATCCGGTGGACGGCACCGACAGACTCGCCTTCCTCAGGGCCCGCTTCGACGCCGGCCTGGCCTGGGTGCACTACCCGGAGGGCCTCGGCGGCCTCGGCGCCCCGCGCTCCCTCCAGGCGGTCGTGGACGCCGAGCTGGAGGCCGCCGGCGCCCCCGACAACGACTCCCGCCGCAACGGCATCGGGCTCGGCATGGCCGCGCCCACCATCCTCAAGTACGGCACGGAGGAGCAGAAGCAGCGCTACCTGCGGCCGCTGTGGACCGGGGAGGAGGTCTGGTGCCAGCTCTTCAGCGAGCCCGGGGCCGGCTCCGACCTGGCGGCGCTCGGCACCCGGGCGGTCCGGGAGGATGGGGGTACCTCCCGCTCGAGCGAAGCCGAGAGTGGGGGAGACTGGGTGGTCAACGGGCAGAAGGTGTGGACCTCCGGCGCGCACAACGCCCGCTGGGCCATCCTCATCGCCCGCACCGACCCGGACGTGCCCAAGCACGCGGGCATCACCTACTTCATCTGCGACATGACCGACCCCGGCGTCGACGTCCGTCCGCTGCGGCAGATCACCGGCGAGGCCGAGTTCAACGAGGTCTTCCTCACCGACGTCCGCATCCCCGACTCCCGCCGCCTCGGCGCGATCGGCGACGGGTGGCGGGTCGCCCAGACCACGCTGAACAACGAGCGCGTCGCCATCGGCGGCATGCGGCTGCCCCGCGAGGGCGGCATGATCGGCCCGGTCGCGAAGACCTGGCGCGAACGCCCCGAGCTGCGCACCCACGACCTGCACCAGCGGCTGCTGAAGCTGTGGGTCGAGTCCGAGGTCGCCCGCCTCACCGCCGAGCGCCTGCGCCAGCAGCTCGCCGCCGGTCAGCCCGGCCCCGAGGGCGCCGGCATGAAGCTGGCCTTCGCCCGCCTCAACCAGGAGATCAGCGGCCTGGAGGTCGAACTCCGCGGCGAGGAGGGCCTGCTGTACGACGACTGGACCCTGCGCCGCCCCGAACTGGTGGACTTCACCGGCCGGGACACCGGCTACCGCTACCTCCGCGCCAAGGGCAACAGCATCGAGGGCGGGACCAGCGAGGTCCTGCTGAACATCGTCGCCGAGCGGGTCCTCGGCCTGCCGGCCGAGCCGCGCACCGACAAGGACGTCGCATGGAAGGACCTCGCCCGATGAGCGCACAGCCCGACCTGCTGTACTCGGAGGAGGAAGAGGCGCTGCGGGCCGCGGTCCGGGACCTGCTCGCCGACCACTGCGACGCGCCGGGCGTGATCGCCCGCACCGAGTCCGGCACCCCGCACGACGCGGCCGCCTGGAAGGCGCTCACCGAAGGCATGGGGCTCGCCGGGCTGCTGGTACCGGAGGAGCTGGGCGGCCAGGGCGCCTCGCACCGCGAAGTCGCCGTCGTCCTGGAGGAGTTGGGGCGAGCGGTGGCGCCCGTGCCCTATCTGTCCAGTGCGGTGGTGGCGACCGAGGCGCTGCTGGCTTGCGGCGACGGGCAGTTGCTCGGGAAGCTGGCGTCCGGGCGGACGGTCGGGGCGCTGGCGGTGGGGCTGCACGTCGCTCCCGGCGGCGCGTTCCGGACCGTACGCGTCGAGGACGGCCGGCTGAGCGGTGAGCTGACCGGGATCGCGGACGCGGTCGCCGCGGACGTGCTGCTGGTGCCCGGGGACGACGGCGGGCTGTACGCGGTGGAGGCGGGCGCCGTCGCCGTCACCCCGCAGGTGTCCTTCGACCTGACCCGGCCGCTCGCCACGGTGACCCTCGACGGGGCGGCGGGACGGCGCGTGGGCGACGCGGAGCCCGCGGTACGGCGGGCGCTGCGGGCCGGGGCCGGGCTGCTGGCCTCCGAGCAGTTCGGGGTCGCCGAGTGGGCGTTGACCGAGACCGTGCGGTACCTCAAGGAGCGCAAGCAGTTCAACCGGCCGGTGGGCGGGTTCCAGGCGCTCAAGCACCGGCTGGCGCAACTGTGGCTGGAGGTCGTGAGTCTGCGGGCCGCCGCGCGGGGCGCCGCCGACGCGTTGGCCTCCGGCGGGGACGCCGACGTGGTGGTGGCCGTGGCGGCGGCCTACGCGGGGCCGGTCGCCGTGCACGCCGCCGAGGAGGCGCTGCAGTTGCATGCGGGGATCGGGATGACCTGGGAACATCCGATTCACCTTTACCTGAAGCGGGCGAAGGCTGACTCGATCGCCTTCGGTACGGCGGGGGCGCATCGGGAGGCCCTGGGCGAACTGGTTGACTTGCAGGCGCCGTGAGCCAGCGGATTCGGGTGCGGGTGTGTGGGGGCTGATCGCGCAGTTCCTCCCCCAGCCTTCGGCCGGGGGCCCCAGCGCACCTTCGGGGCGCCTGGAGGCCTTCCTGGACGCCCGTGCGGGGCCGTGACACCACTCGAACGGGGGTCGTGTCAACCGCACGGGCCCGCCTTCCGCTACGCCACACTTGCGGCCGAACGCCCCGAAACGGGCGTGGCGGAGGAGGTTCGCGATGGCCGTTTCCATCTCTGTGGTGCTGCTGCTCCTGTTCCTGGCCGTGCTCTTCATGCGGCAGTGCGGGCTGAAGCTCTCGCACGCCCTGGTCTGCATGGTGCTCGGTTTCTGTCTGGCCGGCACCAGCATGGGGCCGACCATCAGCGGCGGGCTCACCGCGACCGCGGACCTGGTCGGCAGTCTGAAGCCCTGAGCCGGCCGGTCAGGGCCCGAAGAAGACGCCGATCCCGTTCGCCACGGCGCGTTCCGGGCTGTCGGTCGGGTGGTTGAGCACGCTCACCGTCTTCGCTCCCGCGGTGCGGGCCACCATCGTGGTGGAGCCGCCGCCGTCCAGGCTGAACGCGTCGACCGCCCCCAACCGGCGCATCTCGGCGGCGACTTCGGCGATGGTCAGGCCGCTGCGGTAGGCCACCGCGCCGTCCAGCGCCAGCAGCAGCAGTCTGCGGCCGCCGCTCGCGTAGCCCACGGCCGTGCGCACGGCCGAGGTGGTGTCGTTCAGCCCGGCCGGCGGCTCGCCGCCGCGCAGCACCGGGTAGCCGCCGACCGCGAAGCGGTACCGGATCCAGCCGGCGGACGCCGTCACGCGCTCGCGCACCGAGACCCGTTCGCCCTTGGTGAGGGCACGCAGCCGGTCCGCGCCCGCCTCCCGGCCCAGCAGGACGGTCGTACCCGCGGCGATCGGGCCGCTGCCCGGGGAGGCCGAGGTGGCGACCACCCGGCCCGCCCGGATGCGCACCTCGTAGGTGTCCGTGCTGCACCCGGCGGCCCGGTCGGTGTCCGAGCCGCAGGTGGCGCGCTTGCGGGAGGCCGCGCCCCAGGAGGTGGTGTAGGCGCCGACGGATCCCTGCGCCAGCGCGTACTGGTTGAGCCCGCGCAGCGCGAGGGTGGCGTCGGGAGTGCGGACCGTGCCGGAGAGCGTCAGCCGGCCGAGCCGGGCCCGGCGGTCCACGCCGACCCCGAAGACGTCGGTGGTGTCGGCGCTGGGCGGCAGCGAGGGGCCGAACCGCTGGGCCGTGGGCACCGCCGCCTTGAGCACCCGGCCGTGCGCGATCGCCGGGCCGACGCTCGCGCCGGTCGCCGCCACCCCCGGGTGCTGGGTCTCGGTGATGTCGAAGAAGTCGCCGTTCACGCCCGCGACCGCGCCCGCCGCGTCCGCCATCGCGGACACCGGCGACCGCGCGGCCACCGCGCCCGGGGTGAGCAGGTCCACGTGGACGCGTGGGTCGCTCAGGTCGACGGTCAGCAGGTGGACGTGGACCGTGCCCTTGGCCGCCGGGAGGTCGAACTGCCGGTAGGCGACACCGGACGCGATCCGTACGGCGCCCGGCACGGCACCGGCCGGTGCCGCCCCCGCGAGGGCCGCACCGGCCAGTAAAGCGGACGTGGTGATGACCGTGGACAGCGTTCGGGCCGTCGCCGCGAGCCGTCTCCGGCGATGCGTCACCGCTCCTCCTGATGTCGAGTCGAGTAGCTCAGGACTCAGGAAGTGCAGCAGACACGGGTGGCCGGCGGGGCGGCTAGCCGTCGACTACGCGAGAACGGGTGAGGAAACGCACCCCCTCGGGTGCTTCCAGGGAGAAACCGCTCCCTCGTCCGGGTACCACGTCCACGATCAGCCGGGTGTGGCTCCACACCTCGTACTGACTGCGGGACATCCAGAAGGTGACCGGCTGTTCGACCCCGTCCACCGCCAGCTCCGCCAGCAGGACGTCCGAACCGCCGGTACGGAACTCGCCGTCCGGATAGCACATGGGCGCGCTGCCGTCGCAGCAGCCGCCGGACTGGTGGAACATCAGCGGGCCGTGTTCGGCGTGCAGCCGGCGCACCAGTTCGGCGGCGCGCGGGGTGAGTTCGACGCGGGGCGGCGTCGCTGTCGGGTCGGCCATGGTCGCCCTCCCGGGGCCGGGGCGTCGGACCCCCTCAGTCTCACGCCCCGGCGCGGCCGCGTCCAGCAGCTGACGCCGGTTCACCCGCCGCCCGCGGGACGCGGCACCAGGTTCGCGACCGTACGCTCCACGAGGGGCAGCGCACGCTGGCCCAGGACGGCCGCGGCGATCGACGCGGCCACCGCGGTCAGGGCGAACGGGCCCAGCGGGGTGCAGCCGAAGAAGTGGCTGACTCCCGGTGTCTCGATCACCGCGACCAGGGCGGCGGCCGAGCCGAGCGAGGCCAGGCGGACCAACCCGCTGTCCCGGCGGTCCAGCAGCGTCTGGATCAGCTGGGTGCCGACCACCGCGGTCAGCGCCATCGTGCTGGAGCGGCGGGCCGTGCCGGGCGTGCAGCGGCCGACGAGCCAGGCCATGAGCGCGCCCGCGCTGGTCGTCAGGGCGCGGTGCCGGATCTGCCGGAGCAGGGGCGCGCCGAGCACGGCCGACGCCGACCCGGGATCCGACCGCGTTGCCGGCGCCTTCGGCGTGACCGCCACCGCCATCGCCGGGAACAGGTCGGTGAAGAGGTTGACCAGCAGCATCTGACGGGTGGACAGCGGGGCGCTGCGGGACAGCAGGGTGCCGAGGATGCCGAAGCCGATCTCGCCCGCGTTGCCGCCGATCAGGATGGCGACGGCGTCCGCGACGCTGTGCCACAGCGATCGGCCCTCCTGGACGGCGTCGACCAGCACCGTCAGGTCGTCGTCGGTGAGCACCAGGTCGGCGGCGTTGCGGGCGGCGGCGGAGCCGCGGGCGCTGATGCCCACGCCGATGTCGGCGGCGCGGATCGCCGCCGCGTCGTTGGCGCCGTCGCCGACCATGCCGACCACCCGCCCCGCGTCCCGCAGCGCCTCGACCACCTGCAGTTTCTGCTCCGGTGCCACGCGGGCGACGACACCCGCGTCGCGGAGCATCCGGGCCCTGCCCGTCCGGTCGGCGGCGGCCAGCTCGTCGCCGGTCACCACGACCGTGTCCGCGGGCCAGCCCAGCTCGGTGGCGATCGACCGGGCGGTCTGCGGGTGGTCGCCGGTGAGCATCACCGGCCGTATGCCCTCCTCGTGGAGGCCGCGCACCAGCGCGTCGGCGGTCTCCCGCGGTGCGTCCGCGAAGCCGAGCAGGCCGAGGAACTCCAGCTGCTCCAGAGGTTGTTCGAGAAGGTTCGGCGCGGTCTCGGGGGCGCCCACGCGGCGCTGGGCGACGGCCAGGACCCGCAGTCCTTCGGCGGCCAGCGCCTGTGCCGTGCGCGAGGCGTGCCGGCCGACGCCGGAGCAGGCGGGCAGCACGATCTCCGGGGCGCCCTTCACCACCAGCAGGGGAGCTTCCCCGCCGGACCGGCCGACGGCGGCGGCGTAGCCGCGTGCCGCGCCGAACGCGAGCTCCTGCGACTGCTCCCAGTCGGGGTCGGGCGCCGCCGCGTCCAGGACCGCCGCGTCCGTCGCGTGCTCCGGCGGTCCGTCGCCGTCGTCGAGCTGAGGGCAGGCACGGGCCGCCGCCCGCAGGATGCCGGCGGCCGCCGCCTCGTCCGGGGCGTGGCTCTCCCCGTCGGCGTCGGCCACCCGCACCAGGCGCAGGGTGTTCTCGGTGAGCGTGCCGGTCTTGTCGAAGCAGATGGTGTCCATCCGGCCGAGCGCCTCCAGTGCACGGGGCGCCCGGACCAGCACCCCGGCCCGGCTCAGCCGCCGGGCGGCGGCCAGTTGGGCCACCGTCGCCACCAGCGGCAGCCCCTCCGGTACGGCGGCCACGCCGACGGCCACGCCGCCGCTCACCGCCTCCCGGATCGGGGTTCCGCGCAACAGGGCGAGGCCGGTGATCGCGGCGCCGCCGCCGAGGGTCAACGGCAGGGCCTTCGCGGTGAGTTCGTGCAGCCGCGCCTGCACCCCGGCGGCCGGGGGCGTGCGCGCCGCGAGGTGCACGGCGCGGGCTGCCTCGGTGCGCTCACCGGTGTCCACCACGACCGCCCGTGCGTGACCCGCGGCCACCGTCGTGCCCTCGAAGACCATGGAGTGCCGGTCCGCCACCGGCACGTGCGGGGTGGCCGCGGTGTGCTTCTCGGTCGGCACCGACTCCCCGGTCAGCGCGGACTCGTCGACCTCCAGACCGTCCTCGGACAGCACCCGGGCGTCGGCCGGCACCACGTCGTCCGTGTGCAGGTCGATCACGTCGCCGGGCGCCAGGCGTGCCGCGTCCACGGTGTGCGTCTCCGGCTCCTCGGCGGAGTCGGCCACCCTGGCCTGCCGCTTCTGCTCGGCGAGCAGACCGGACACGGCCTGTTCGGCCCGCAGCCGCTGGATCCCGCCGATCAGGGCGTTGAGGTCGAGGGCGCCGACCACCAGCAGGGCGTCCACGGCCGAGCCGACGATCGCGGACGCGGCCGAGCCGACGGCGAGCACCGGGGTCAGCGGATCGTCCAGTTCACTCCGTACCGCCCTGGCGAGCCGTCGCGTCCAGCGCACCGGTGTGAGCAGTCTGCTCCGTGCCGGCTCGGCCTGCTCCTCCCGCTCCGCCTCCGCGGAGGTGCCGCTCTCCCGTTCGTGCTCCAGCCGCTCCAGGGTCTCCCGCGGCCCGAGTTCATGCCAGTGCACCCGCGCCCTGGGCTGCGGTGTGTCGGCCTTTGCCACCCGCAGGGCGGCCCAGGTGCCGGACAGCAGCGCGGCCGCGGCGGCGCCGTCCACGGGTGCGTGCCGCAGGCCGGGCAGCGCGAGCCGGCCGCCGCCGCGCCGGCCCTGCGACTCGCCCACGGCCACCAGGAGACCGGAGAGCGCGGCGCCCGACCGGGCCAGGGTCTGCGAGCGCCGGCCCACCCGGCGTGCGGCCGGTATCGCGGTCAGCAGCCGCCACACGTCGGGCAGCCCGTGCAGGGCGAGGGCGTCGGCGCTCCAGACGACCGCGCTGCCGCCGTCGGTGAGCGCGAGCGCGATGTCCCCGGCGAGCAGCCCGGCCAGTACCCCGTTGTCCCGGCCCGACCACAGCCGGGCCACCGTGATCACCGCGCCCGCGTCCTCGGGCAGGGAGCACACGATGTCGTCCAGCGGACGCCGGGCGTCCACCACCTGGTCGGCGAGGCCGGTGAAGTCCTCCAGTGCCGGGTCGTCCACCAGCACCACCCGCAGCCCGGCGCGCCGGGCCGCGTCCAGCACCGGCTCCGTCCAGGGATCGGGATCCCCGTCCGCGGTGGTGACCGCGCTGGGATGCAGCACGACCGTGCCGGCCAGCTCCAGCTCGCGCAGCCGCTCCGGATCGCGGACCAGCAGCCCCGACCGGGCCAGGACGGCGCCGAGCACCGCTTCGAAGGCGGTCGGCCCGTACCGGGCGGCCTTGGGGGAGGCCGCGAGCACGGCCTCCGCCGCCTCGGTGACGTCGTGCTTGACCAGCAGGGTGGCCGCCGCGCCCAGCGCACTGCCGGCGAAGGTGTGCGTGGCGTACTCCTGGGCCGGGGTGGTGCGCAGCGGCGGACGCGGAGGGCCGCCGCCCCCGACGCTCGGCCGGTCCCGGGCGCACAGCTCGTCGTGGAAGAACTCGAACGCGGCCGCCCGCGCCATGGTGTCGGCCAGCTGGCAGCCGCGCAGTGCCCCGTCGAGCAGCAGCGCGGCGGGGGTCTGCCCGGCCCCGTGGGCCGCCGCGTTGGCGCAGGTCAGCAGCAGGTCCATGGCGTCGGCGCCCAGGTGGGCACGGATCGCGCCGCGGACGCGGGGGTTCTCCCTGAGCACCGTCACCACCGCGGTGACGGCTCGCGGCGACGGCGGCAGCCGCAGGGAGTACGCGGCGAAACCGATCCCGGCGCCCGCCAGGTCGGCGGCGAGGGTCGCCAGGGCCGCCCGGATGCCCTTCGGGTCGGCCGGATGCGTGACCTCCTCGGCGGCGTCGGTGTCCACGACGAGACCGTGCCGGGTGGCGAGGTCGGCCGCGTGCGCCAGGACCTGGTCCGTGGCCGTCTCCTCGGCGGCGGCCACCACCAGGCGGCCGAGGCCCTCGTCCCAGTAGGCGAACAGTACGTCGGGGTGCTCGGCCAGCGCCTCGGCGACATGCCCGGCGATCCGCCGCACACCGCCCGCGGCTGGGGCCTGTCCGGTGTCGGCGGGCCGCAGGGCGAGGTGGGCGCGGGCCCCGGACCGCCACTGCCGTCCGTCGCCCGCCAGCGCGTTGCGGGCCGCCCGGGTCATCCGGGCGGCCGTGTCCAGACTCCTGACGCCGGCCCGCGCGGTGCCGGCGGCCGCCCCCGCGACCGCTCCGACTCCCGGCGCGGCCGCGCGCGCCAGCAGCCGGGGCGCCTCGGACAGCACCCGCGCGGCACGGGACGGCACCGTCGGCAATCCGAGCGCCATCGTCCGTCACCCCCGGCCCACGTCAGCTGGTCGGGGGCGGGGTCTGGTCGGCGGACGGCGGATCCTCTGCACCCTGCGACGCCTCCGGGGCGGCGGGCGGTGCCGTCGGGTCGGTGGGCGGGGCGGCCGGGTCGGCGGCAGGTGCGGTCGGCACCGTCGGATCGGCCGGCCGCGTCCAGCCGCCCGGCAACTCCTCCGCCAGCATGGGGCCGGGGGCGGCGGTGGCGGGGCGCTCCGGCGCGGACGTGGCCGCGTCGCCCATCGCCACGTAGGCGCCGTGGCCCTCGGCGGCTTCCGGCCGGGCGGTGTCGCCGTCGTGCTGCGGACGGGGCTGGGTGAGCCAGGCCACCGCGGCGCCGGTCAGCGCGACGGGCCACTCGACCAGTCCGGCCGCCCCGAGCACGCCGGCCCCGGCGTACACGGCCATCCGGCGGCCCCGGGGCGAGACGGCCCCGATCTTGTCCAGGGTGCCCTCGGCGGCCTTGGTCACCACTGCGGCGCCGGGTACGTGCCGCACCGCCGAGGCAGCGTTCCGCAGGGGCGCGATGAGGGCCGAGGACGACTTCTGCTCAGCCATGACAACTCCTCGTCAACGCAGGTGTCACACGTTCTGCCTTGCTGAGTGCCCAGGAACACCCGAGACATCCAGGATCCACCGGATATGCCGGAAAGTCGCACCCGCGCGGCGGTCCGGCCGGTTGACCGCCGACGTCCGCATCCATAGCCTCTATCTGCATATGTAGATGACGTATCCGTGGCAGTGAGGACCCTCGCCGATGAGCCAGCCCGTCGTGACCCGCTTCTCCGTGTATCCGGTGGCAGGCCGGGACTCCATGCTGCTCAATCTCTCCGGGGCGCACGCCCCCTTCTTCACCCGCAACGTCGTGGTGGTCGAGGACTCCGAGGGCCGCACCGGGCTCGGTGAGGTGCCCGGAGGAGCGGCGATCACCCGGACCCTGCGGGACGCCGAGCCCCTGGTGGTCGGCGCCCGGCTGGGGGACTACAAGCGGGTGCTGCGGGCCGTGGGGGAGGAGTTCGGCGGCCGGGACGCCGGCGGCCGCGGGGAGCAGACCTTCGACCTGCGCACCACCGTGCACGCCGTCACCGCCGTGGAGTCCGCGCTCCTCGACCTGCTCGGCCAGCACCTGGAGGTACCCGTCGCCGCCCTCCTCGGCGACGGCAAACAGCGCGACGCGGTCCGCGTCCTCGGCTACCTCTTCTACGTCGGCGACCCCGGCCGGACCGATCTCCCCTACCTTCGCGAACCCGACTCGGACGTGCCCTGGTACCGGATCCGCCGCGAGGAGGCCCTCACCCCGGAGGCGATCGTCCGGCAGGCCGAGGCGGCCTACGACCGGTACGGCTTCCGGGACTTCAAGCTCAAGGGCGGGGTGCTGGAAGGAGCCGAGGAGGTCAAGGCCGTCCAGGCGCTCAAGGACCGCTTCCCCGCGGCCCGGATCACCCTCGACCCCAACGGCGCCTGGTCCCTGCGCGAGGCCGTCGAACTGTGCCGCCCGCTGCTCGGCACGCTCGCCTACGCCGAGGACCCCTGCGGGGCCGAGGACGGCTACTCCGGCCGCGAGATCCTCGCCGAGTTCCGCCGGGCCACCGGGCTGCCCACCGCCACCAACATGATCGCCACCGACTGGCGGCAGCTCACCCACGCCCTCGCCCTGCAGTCGGTGTCGATCCCGCTGGCGGACCCGCACTTCTGGACCATGCAGGGGTCGGTGCGGGTCGCTCAGCTCTGCCACGAGACGGGGCTGACCTGGGGCTGCCACTCCAACAACCACTTCGACATCTCGCTGGCGATGATGGCCCACTGCGGCGCCGCCGCCCCCGGCGACTACAACGCCCTGGACACCCACTGGATCTGGCAGGAGGGGCAGGAACGGCTGACCGCCGAGCCGCCGAGGATCGTCGGCGGCGAGGTCGCCGTCACCGACGCGCCCGGCCTCGGCGTCCGGCTGGACATGGACCGCCTGCTCGCGGCCCACGCCCTGCACGAGGAGCACGCCCTCGGCGCGGGCCGGGACGACGCGGCCGGGATGCGCTACCTCGTGGACGGCTGGACCTTCGACGCCAAACGGCCCTGCCTGGTCCGGTGAGCCGTCAGGCGACAGCGGCGCGCCCGGGACGGCCGGGCCGAGGGCGCCGGCCGCCCTGCCGGTGACGGCCCGCGGACCCGTCCCGGCCGGCCGGCGGCGGGGTCAGCGGTCGCGGTGGGCCCGGCGGGCCTCCAGCAGCAGCGGCAGCAGGGACAGGACGACGATCACGCCGATCAGCGGCAGCAGGTAGCGGTCGACGTGGGAGACCGAGGAACCCAGCGCGTAGCCGGCCAAGACGAAGCTCTGCGACCAGAGGACGCCGCCGACGGCCTGCCAGACGGTGAACGGCCGCACCGGCACCCCGAGCGCCCCGGCCGCCGGATGCAGCACCGACCGGAGCATCGGCACGAAACGGCCGATCACCAGCGCCTTGCCGTATCCGTAGCGGGCCAGCAGCCGCTCCGCCCGGACGGCACCCTCCCGCACCCGCGTCCGGGAGGTACGGGCCAGCAGTGGTCGCCCGCCGTGCCGGCCGATCAGGTAGCCGACCTGGCCGCCCGCCACCGCGCCGACGGCCGCGCACAGCAGCACCTGCCACAGCTCCAGCCGGGGCGGCCGGTCCGCGGTCGCCGCGCACAGCACACCGGCCGGGAAGAGCAGCGTGTCACCCGGCAGGAAGAAACCGACCACCAGCAGCCCCGACTCGGCGAAGATCACCGCCAGCACGCCCAGCGCCCCGAAGGCAGCGAGCAGCGAACCGCTGTCCGTCGGATTGACGGCGATCACCACGCTCGCCTCCCCGCCCTGTGCGCCGGCCGTCCCACTCAAGTGTCGCGTGCCGGCCCCGCGGCCCACCCCGCGACACCGCGCCTCCCGAGCGTCCCCGCGGCCGCCGCGGGCTGCTCAGCGGCCCCAGATCCGCCGGTAGGCCTCCCGGTAGCCCGGCGGGTCCCAGGTCGTGGCCCCGGCGCTGTTGGCGGCCGTCGAGACATGGGTGGGGGCGACGTAGCCGCTGGCGGGGCGGCCGGAGAAGGCCCGGTTGAACTCGTCGACGATCTGCCAGCCCTGCTGGGTCAGCGGCTCGGGAACGGTGGCGCTCTGGTACTGCCGGCCGTTGATGCGCTGGAAGGCGGACGGGTCGCCGTCACCGGCACCGATGTTGAAGGGCGGTCCCGCACCGCTGCGACCGGCCGCGCGGAAGGCGGGGGCGGCGTCGGCGAAGTACAGGTCGTTGATGGCGACGGAGTGCGTCCAGGTGTCCGGGAAGCGGGAGAGCAGCGAGGCGATCTCGCGCGGGGTGCGGTTGCCCGCGTCCGGGATGGGGATGTTCTCGTAGGCGAGCAGCCGCACCCCGGCGCAGGTGGCGAGCTTTGCCTTGATCAGATCCGACTTCCGCTTCGCGAACGGCACCGAGGCGTCGGTGAACAGGACGACCCCGGCCCGCCCGCCGGAGTGTGCGATGACCCACTGCGCGCTGATGCCGGCCACGTTCTCGACGCGGGTGGTGACGTTGGTGAAGAGCGGAGGCCGCCGGCTGGGGCCGGGGGCGGCGACCGCGTGCCAGCCGACGAGGGGGATGCCCGCCGCTTCCGCCGCCGCGACCTGCTGCGCGGTGGACCCGGGGTCGAAGCCGCCGATGACGATGCCCGAGGGCCGCAGGTCCACGGCCTCGCTCATGGCCGCCTGGATGCCCGCGGGACTGCCGCCGCCGTCGATCACCCGGAGCTGCCAGCCGACGACCCGAGCCGCCTCCCGCAGCCCGCCCGCGACGCCCGCGACTCCGGGATTGGTCATGGTCTGCGCGACGTAGACGATCGTCCTGCCGGACACCGCCGCGGGGCCGGTGACCGGCCCGTCCCAGGCGGTGTCGGTCCGCTCCGCCCGTGCGACGGCGGCCAGGGCCGCGGCCTGGACGGCGGGGCAGCCACCGGGTCCGGTGGCGGTCACGTCGGGGCCCTGCGGAGCGCCGGACCGGCAGCCGGCCAGCGCGGCGGTCGCGGCCAGCAACCCGAGTACGGCGGACCCGACCAGGCGCCCCCGGCGGGCGGCGGCCCGCTGCGCGCGGCAGGATGCGGCCTGGTGGGCCCGGTCTGCGGCGGACCGGTGGCCCTGACGTGCCGTGGCCCGGTGGGCCCGGTGTGCGGGACCGGCCGGCGTGGGAACCGGCGCCGGGCCATGGCCGGGGGCGAGGGCGGGGCCATGGCCCGGGGCGGGCAGGGAGCCTCGGGTGGCGGTCATGGTGCGGGGTCCGCGGGTCCGTCGTCGGCGGCCGTCGCGGGCGGCGGTACGGCCGCCGGTGTGCCGGGGGGCGCGTCGGCCCCGGTGCGCAGCCGGCGGGCGGAGTACCCGGCCAGGCCGACGGCGAGCAGCAGGGTGCCGCCGTAGAACAGGGGGACCGTCCAGAACGCGGCGCCCAGCTGGCCGATGCCGGTGAGGCCGACGGCCAGCACGGCGACGGCGACGAGCGTGCCCAGGGCATTGGGGCGGCCGGGCCGGATCGCGGTGGAGCCCAGCAGGGCGCCGACGAACGCCGGCAGCAGGTAGTCGAGCCCGACGCTGGGGTTGCCGATCTGCTGCTGTGCCGCCAGCAGCACCCCGGCGAAGCCGACGATCAGCCCCGACGCCGAGAAGGCGTGCACGGTGTACCTGCGGGTCGGAATGCCGACCAGTTCGGCGGCGCGCGGGTTGGCCCCGATGACGTACAGGCACCGGCCGAGCGGCAGCCGCTCCAGCACCACCCACAGGGCGACGGCGACGGCGAGCACGTAGAACGCGGGCAGCGGCAGGCCGAGCAGCGTGGAGTCGTAGAGGTCGGTGAAGCCGGTCGGCAGCCCGTGCGGACCCGGGACGATCCGGCCCCCGCCGGTGACCCAGCCGGTGACGGCGTACAGCATGCTGCCGGTGCCGAGCGTGGCGATGAACGAGTCGATCCGGCCGAACTCGACGATCACTCCGTTGAGGACGCCCACCACTCCGCCGCCTGCGATCACCACCAGGCAGGCCCAGGGCCACGGCCAGCCGGCCCCGACGACGAGGTGCAGCACCATGACATGGGCCAGGCCCAGACCGTAGCCGAGGGAGAGGTCGAAGGAGCCGGTCACGACGGGGACCATGGCGGCGAGCGCGAGCACGGCCGGGATCGACTGGTTGGACAGGATCGAGTCGAGGGTGGCCCGGGTGGGGAACGTGTGCGGCAGCGCGACCGAGAAGACCAGCACGAGCAGCGCGGTGAGGGCCAGCAGGCCGTAGGCGCCCGCGAGGTGCCAGGCGGGACTCCGCCGCAGCGGCCGGCGGCGGGATGCGGGGGGCGGGGGCGCGGCGGTCATGAGCCCGTGGCGGTGCCGGGGGCCGGCGGGGCCGAGGCCGCGCGGGCGAGCCCCGTGACCGTGAGGTCCGCACCGCTCAGCTCGGTGGTCGCCCGGCCGCGGACGAACACCAGGGCACGCCGGCACACCTGAGCCACCTCCTCGAAGTCGGTCGAGACGAGCAGCACCCCGAGGCCGCCGGCCAGCGCCTCGTCGAGCAGCCGATGCACCGCGGCCTTGGCCCCGACGTCCACGCTCGCGGTCGGCTCCTCCAGGATCAGCAGCCGCAGGTCCGCCCGGAGCCACCGGCCGATCAGGACCTTCTGCTGGTTGCCGCCGGACAGGGTGGCGAGGGGGGCCTCGCTGTCCGGCGGCCGCACCGCGAAGCGCTCGATCAGCTGCGCGGCCCTGGCGCGCTCGCGGCGGGTGCCGATCCAGCGCGGCGTGGGTTGACCGCCCGCCCGGGGATTGGCCAGCAGGTTCTCGCGCACAGTCAGCCCCATGGCACAGCCCTCGCGCTGTCTGTCGCCCGGCACCAGACCCACCCCGGCGCCGACGGCCTCGGTGACGGTGCGGGGCCGGTAGGGGCGGCCGCAGAGGAGGGCCCGGCCGCCGAGGAGGGGCCGGGTGCCGGCCAGCGCGCGGCCCAGTTCCAGGTGCCCGGCGCCGGTGAGGCCGACCAAACCCACGGCCTCCCCGGCGCGCAGTTCGAGGGTGACCGGCGCCGTGCCGGCGGTCCACGCGCGGTCGAGGACCAGGACGGGCCGACCGCATCCGGCGACGGCGGCCGACAGCGGTAGGGCGGGCGCACCGGCCTCCTCGGCCTCCGCCGGCTCCTTGGCCGCTGCCGGCTCCTCGGCCGCTGCTGGCTCCTCGGCCTCCGTGGCCCCCACGGCCTCCTCGCCGACGATGTCCCGGACCAGCCGGGCGGGGCCGTGGCCGGCCAGCGGGCCGTGGCTGACGAGGCGGCCGTCGCGCAGGACGGCGAACGCGTCGGCCACCTGGTACACCTCGTCCAGGCGGTGGGTGACGTAGAGGATGCCGTGTCCCCGGTCCCGCAGGGCGCGCAGCACCCGGAAGAGCCGGGCGCAGTCCGCGGCGGGCAGGCGGGCGGTCGGCTCGTCGAGCACCACGAGCCGGGCGCGCGCCGCCAGGGCCCGGCCGACGGCGACCAGCGAACGCTCGGCGGGACCGAGCCGGGCGACCGGCGTGTCCGGGTCGAGGTGCGCGGCGACGGGCTCCAGGGCCTCGGCGCCCCGCTGCCGGGTCAGCCGCCAGGAGATCAGTCCGGCGCGGCGCGCATAGCCGCCGGCCAGGGCGATGTTCTCGGCGACGGTCATCCACTCCACCAGGCCGAGGTCCTGGTGGATGAAGGACATGGCGCGGGCGGCGCCGCGGCTTCCGAGGGGGTGGCCGGCCACTGTCACGGAACCCGCGTCGGCCCGGTGGATCCCGGCGAGCACCTTGATGAGCGTCGACTTTCCGGCGCCGTTGGGCCCGAGCAGGGCGAGCAGCTCACCGGCCCGTACGTCGAGGTCGACCCCGTCCAGCGCACGGGTCCCGCCGAACCGCTTGGTGAGCCCGCGGATCCGTACCAGCGGGTCGGCGGGATCGTGCACGGGACATCTCCGGGGGGTCGGCCTGACGTTCTCTTCTTCCTCTTCTTCCCGGCTCTGGTCTTACGCCGCTCACCTCTCGCCGGTGATGGTCATGGGCGAAATCATGTCATTCCGGAGCTCGCACCCACGGGTCAGGCGCGCCCACGACCTCGGCGCGCCAGGGCCTCAGGCGGCGTCGAGCGGGCACTCGGCCCAGATGACCTTTCCCTCTCCGAGGTAGCGGGTGCCCCAGCTCCGCGTCAGCTGGGCGACCAGGAACAGACCGCGGCCGCCCTCGTCGGTGGTGGCCGCCCGGCGCAGGTGCGGGGCGGTGTTGCTGTGGTCGGAGACCTCGCAGATCAGGGTGCGGCCGTATAGCAGACGGACCCGCACGGGGCCGGAGCCGTGGCGGATGGCGTTGGTGACCAGCTCGCTCAGCACCAGCTCCGCGGCGAACGCGGATTCCTGAAGTCCCCAGTCGGCCAGGCGGCGCAGCGCCGCGGAGCGGACCTCGCTGACCAGGGACGGGTCGGCGGCCAGGTCCCAGACGGCGATCCGGTCGGCCGGCAGGGCACGCGTGCGGGCGACCAGCAGGGCGATGTCGTCATGAGGATGGACCGGCGCCACGTTGTCCAGGACCGTCCTGCAGATCTCCTCAGGGGTGCGACCCGGATGGGCGAGGGTGTCCCGCAACCGGTCGAGCACGACGTCGACGTCGCGGCGGCGGCCCTCGATGAGCCCGTCCGTGTAGAGGACCAGCCGGCTGTCGGCGGGGAGATCGATGTCGACGGCCTCGAAGGGCAGGCCGCCGAGACCCAGCGGGGGCCCGGCGGGCAGGTCGGGGAAGGACACCGTGCCGTCGGGGTGGACGAACGCCGGGGGCGGATGCCCGGCGCGGGCCATGGTGCACCGTTGGGTGGTCGGGTCGTAGACGGCGTACAGGCAGGTGGCGCCGATGATGCCCGGCTCGCCCGTGGCGGGGGCCTCCCGGTCCAGCCGGCCCACCAGGTTGTCCAGGTGGGTGAGCACCTCGTCCGGGGAGAAGTCCAGTTCGGCGAAGCTGCGGGCGGCGGTGCGCAGCCGGCCCATGGCGGCGGCCGAGAGCATGCCGTGACCCACCACGTCCCCGACGAGGAGGCCGACCCGGGTGCCGGACAGGGGGATGACGTCGTACCAGTCGCCGCCCACGTCGGACTCGGCGGGCAGGTAGCGGTGCGCCACCTCGACGGCGTCCTGGTCGGGCAGCCCCTGCGGGAGCAGGCTGCGCTGCAGCGCCAGGACCATGGTGCGCTCCCGCGTGTAGCGCCGGGCGTTGTCGACGGACAGGGCGGCCCGGCCGGCGAGTTCCTGGATGAGCGAGCGGTCGTCGTCGTCGAAGGGGGCGACGTGCGGACCCCGGTAGAACGCGGCCACGCCGAGCACGACGCCGCGGGCCACCAGGGGGACGGCGACGAGGGAGCGGACCTGGTCCAGCATGGCCTCGGTGCGCTGCGGGTCGTGCGCGAGCCAGCCAATGGCGGCCTTCAGGTCCGGTTCCAGCACCGCCTCCCCGTCGGCCAGGCAGCGCAGGTGCGGAGTGGCCGGGCCGTAGTCCACGCGCTTGCCGACCGGGTGGAACGGACAGTCGTCGGCGACGCCGTGGACCACCGTGCGGTACAGGTCGGTGAAGGGGTCGGGGGCCTCCTCGCCCCGTAGGACGGCCTCGGGCAGGTCGATCGTGACGTAGTCGGCCATCCGGGGCACCGCCGTCTCGGCGAGCTCCTCGGCGGTACGACGCACGTCCAGGGTGGTCCCGATGCGCGTGCTGGCGTCGCTCAGCATCTCCAGGCGGCGCCGGGCGGCGAGCGCGTACCGCCCCACCTGCGGCTCTCCCACCAGGACCAGCCCCCTGGCCGGCGGCCCCGCGGGCTGCCGCGCGCCACCAGGGCCACCGGCCGTCGCGCCGTTGCCGCCACCCGCGCCACCCGCGCCGTTCGGACCCCCCGCGCCGTTGCCGCCACCCGCGCCGTCCGGACCGCGCGGTGTGCCGCCCGGAACGCCTGTCGGCGCGGCGGCGCCGCGCGGACCGGCTCGCAGCGGGACGGGTACGGCCGCCGCGGCGACGGGCACAGGGCGAGATGTCGCGGCGACCGGAACGGCCGCGGACGCCGGGACGACGAGGACGGCGGACGTCGCCTGGACGCGCGCGGCGTCGGCTTCCGCGGACGTGGGCAGGGCGGACCCGCCGACGGCACCGCCGAAGCCGGTGGGGGCGACGGTGAGCCGAGGCTCCTCGGCCGGCCACGGGAGGAGGAGGGGCTCGGCCGGTGCGGGGCCGGGCAGGAGGGCCTCGGTGACGAAGCCCTCCACCCCCGTGGCGGTCGTCATCGGGCGGCTCACCAGCGTGACCTGCCGGCCGTCGGACAGGGCCACGCGGACCGCGGCGCGCTGCGCGCAGGAGATCAGCTCGGCGGACTTCTCCAGCAGGATCGCCTGGTCGCAGGGGCGCATCCCGAGGGCCAGGTCGCCCACCCCGACGCTGCGGTGAGCTCGGGCGTCGGCCTCGGCGCCCGTCTCCAGGTACGCCCGCAGCAGGGCCCGCTCACGTCGGGAGCTCTGACCGAGCAGCCGCCTCTCGATGGCGTCGGCCGCCCGGCGGATCACGGTGGCCAGCACCGGGTCCTCGGCACAGCGCGGGTAGCCGAGGCACAGGACACCCTCGATGCGGCCGCTGATCGGGTCGCGGACCGGGCAGGCCCGGCAGGCGTTGCCCTGCGCGCGTTCGGCGAAGTGCTCGGCGCCGTACACCTGGACGAGCCGCCTCTCGGCCAGCGCGAGCCCGATGCCGTTGGTGCCGGCGTACTGCTCGGCGAAGACGAATCCGGGGATGCGCTGGAACGCCGGCAGACTCCTGGCCAGGGACGACTCTCCGAAGCGGCGCAGCAGGACGGTCCCGCTCGCGTCCGCGAGGGAGATGTTCATCCTGGTGCCGGCGAACCGGGACTGCAGCCGGTCCAGCACCGGCACGGCCGCGCGGGTGATCCGGGCATCGTGCTCGAAGTCGTCCCGGAAGGGGAGTCCGGGCTGGTCGGGGGAGAGCCCCAGGGCCCGGCAGCGCTGCCACGAGTGCGAGATGGGCGCGCGGACCTCTGCTTCGACCGCCTCGCCCTGCAGAAAACGCTCACGCGAACGGGCGGGCCCCTTGCCGTCCGTCGCCCGTCTCGTCGCTCCCGCTGTCCCGCCACCCCGAACCATGCTTCGCCTCATTCGCGTCCGCAGAGTCCGTTCACCTAACACAACAGGATATACGGTAGATAACAGACATTGCGTCTTCTGGGTTACAGAACGGCGACCGGGTTGACCGGTGAGCCCGTTCCGCCGGGGATGTTCAGGGGCGCGACGACGAGCAGGAACTCGTACCGGCCCGTCCGGGCCGTCGCGGCCGCCAGGTCCTCCAGACCGACGTTGTCCAGGAGCGGCACCCCCATCGCGGCCAGCGCCAGGGCGTGCACGGGCGAGTGCACGCCGTCCACGGGGGAGGGCCGCACGTCACTGTCGCCGTCTCCGCCGAGCAGCGCGATGCCGCGTTCGGCCAGCAGCGGTACGGCGTCCACGTGGAACCCCGCGCAGGCCGTGTCCGGGTCCCAGGCGCCGAGCTCGGCGCGGCGGCGGGCCTGCCCGGAGCGCAACAGCACCGCGTCGCCCTCGCCGATCCGTACGCCGAGCGTCCGCTCCGCCGCCAGGACGTCCGCCGCGTGCACCGCGAGCCCCGGCTCCAGCCAGCGGGTCCCCAGGACGGCGGGGAGGTCGAGGAGGACGCCTCGGGTGACGAGGGCGCCCAGGTCCGACACCGCGGCGAACCCGGCCCCCGCCGCGCCGACGGTCTCCCGCGCCGTCCGGCCGCCGTAGAGCCGGCCCCGGTAGGAGACATGGCACAGGGCGTCGAGATGGGTGACGGCCTTGCCGTGGTAGTCGGCGGCGATGAAGTCCTTGTGGGTGGCGGGCTCCGGGCTCTCCACGTCACCGAGATCGGTCATGTGGTGCAGGGCGGGCCGGGGGTTGTCCGGGCCGGGCACGGTGTTCCAGGGCAGCGCGAGCGGCACGACCTGCCCGGACCGCACGGCACCGGTGGCCCGCCGTACGTGCTCCGCCGTCACCCGGTTCCAGGCGCCGCGGCCGGCCGGGGTCCAGCGTCCCCAGGTGCGGACCGCGGCGAAGAGCGCGTCGAACTCCCCGCGGGAGACGGCGGGCCCGTTGCCGGCACGGCCCGGCGCGGGGTGCCGACCGTCCGCAGGGCTTCCGCTCATCCGTGCTCACCGTTCCCGGCCTCATGTTTCCCGGCCTCATGTTTCCCGGCCTCGGGTTTCCCAGCCTCGGGATTCCCAGCCTCGCACGACCCGCGCCCGCTCGCCGTGCCGGTTCGCGCCGCGCCCGGCCGCGGGGTCCGCTCGCCAGGGGCGTCCGCCGGGCCGCGGCACGGCGGGCAGAGCCGCAGCACGGACCGTAGATTGAGGAGGAAGCCGTTGAGGCGGGAAGGAGCGTCAGCGGTGGCATCGCGGGTTGACCACACGGCGCTGTTCGCCGCGACACCGAGCCCGTATCTGGTGCTCGGGCCCGACCTCGTCATCGTCGATGTGAACCGGGCCTATCTGGCGGCCACCGGACGCACCCGGGAGGACCTGCTCGGACGGCACATCTTCACCGCGTTCCCGGACAACCCCGCCGACCCGGACGCCGACGGGGTCCGCAATCTCGGCGCCTCCCTGCACCGGGTCCTCGCCACCGGCCGGCCCGACACGATGGCGCTGCAGAAGTACGACATCCCCGTCATGGGGAGGCCCGGGGTCTTCGAGGAGCGCTGGTGGTCCCCGGTGAACACCCCCGTGGCCGGCCCGGACGGGCAGGTGGCCTACATCATCCACCGGGTGGAGGACGTCACCGCGTTCGTCAAGGAGTACGGGGCCGGGCGTCCCGGCGGCGGCCGGGCGGAGGAGTCGCTGAAGGAGACGCACGCCCTGGAGGCGGAACTGTACGCGCGGGCGCGCGAGCTGGAACGGCTCAACGAGGAACTCCGGCAGGCCCACACCCGCGAACGCGAGGTCGCGGTCCTCCTCCAGGAGGCCATGCTCCGCGTCCCCGACCTCGCCCACCACCGCGACATCGCGGTGCGCTACCTGCCCGCCACCGGCTCCCTGAACGTCTGCGGCGACTGGTACGACGTCATCGACATCCCGCCCGACCGGCTCGCCGTCTCCGTCGGCGACGTCATCGGCCACGGTCTGGAGGCGGCGGCCGTCATGGGCATGCTCCGCAGCGCCCTGTCCGCCGCCATCCGGGCCCTGGAACGCCCCGCCCAGGCCCTGGAGGTCCTCGGCCTGTACGCCAGGTCGGTCGAGGGGGCGCTGGGCACCACCGCGGTCAAGGCCGTCGTCGACACGCGCAGTCGGCTGATCACCTACAGCAATGCGGGACACCCGCCGCCGATGCTCATCCACGCCGACGGCGGCTGCGAACTGCTGGACCAGGCCACCGACCCCCCGCTCGGTGCGCGTCCGCAGCACGTCCCCCGCCCGCAGGCGAGCCTGGCCTACCGGCCCGGCGACACGCTCGTCCTGTACACCGACGGGCTCATCGAGCGGCGGGACCAGGACATCGACGTCGGCCTGGACCAACTGGAGCGGGTCCTCGGCGAGTTCGTCCACCTCGGCACCGAGGAGCTCGCCGACACCGTGCTGGCCCGCATGGGCGTGGCCGGGGGCGGCCGGGACGACATCGCGCTCGTCGTCGTACGGCTCTGACGCGTACGGCGCGTCGCCGTCCGCCTCTAGCGGCCGGCCCGCACCCCGTCCAGGGCGATGCCGAGGACCCGGTCGCGCTGGGCGTCGTCCTCGAAGGCGGTGGCCGTGACGCCGGAGACCAGGCGGAGCAGGTCGCCGATCTCCATGTCGGTGCGGACCACGCCCGCCTTCTGGGCCCGCTCCAGGAGCGGGCCGCCGGCCGCGTACATCGAGTCACGGCAGGCCTGGAAGATCTCCGACTCGTCGTTGAGGGCCTCGCGCACCGCCCGCTTGGTCACCATGTAGCCGGTGAAGCGGTCCAGCCACGACCTCAGCGCCGGCCACGGCTCCAGCTCCGCCAGCTCCACGGCGGTCCGGCACAGCGCGTTGACCTCGTCCGCGTAGACGCTCTCGAAGAGGTCGCGGCGGGTGGGGAAGTTCCGGTAGAGGGTGCCGATCCCGACCCCCGCGCGGCGGGCGACGTCCTCCAGGGAGACGTCCGCGCCCCGCTCGGCGAAGGCCTCGCGGGCGGCGCTGATCAGGGTGTCGTAGTTGCGGGCCGCGTCCTTGCGGTGCGGTCTGCGGGCCGCGACGATCTCGCCGACCGGGAACGTGCTGTCCGTCACTGCTGCCTCCCGTGCGACAGGGATGAACCGGAGGGATTCCTCGACTTCGGTTGAAGCGGAGGTGTGCCTCCAGTACAGTGGAGGGGTACCTCCACTTTAGCAGTGCGGAGCGGCGACGCCATGGCCGGACGCGGCCCCCGCCCTTCCTCCGCCCTTCCCCCTGTTCTCGCTCCGCCTGTTCTCGCTCCCTCCGTCAGTTCTCCCTCCGTTCCGATTCCGGAGAGGCACCTCATGCCCAGGAAGTCCACCCGCCTCACCTTCGCGGTCCTCGCGACCGGTGCGGGCGTGTTCTCCATGCTCCAGTCGCTGGTCGCGCCGGCCCTGCCGACCGTCCAGCACGCCCTGCACGCCTCCCAGTCCACCGCGACCTGGGTGATGACGGCCTATCTGCTGTCCGCCTCGGTCTTCACCCCGATACTCGGCCGTGTGGGTGACCTCGTCGGCAAGAAGCGCACCCTTGTCGCCGTCCTGCTGGCCGTTCTGGCCGGCTGTCTGCTCGCCGCGCTCGCGCCGAACATCGGCGTCCTGATCGTCGCCCGGGTCGTCCAGGGCGTCGGCGGAGCCCTGTTCCCGCTCTCCTTCGGTATCATCCGCGACGAGTTCGCGCCGGGTGAGGTCAGCGGCAGCATCAGCAACCTGTCCGCGGTGATCGCGGCCGGCGGCGGCGTCGGCATCGTGGCCGCGGGCCCGATCGTCTCGGCGCTCGACTACCGCTGGCTGTTCTGGATCCCGGTCGGCGTGGTCGCGGTGACCGTCCTGATCGCCGCCCGTTACGTCCCCGAGTCGCCCAAGCGGGCCGCGGGCAGCGTCAGCTGGCTCGGCGCCGCGCTGCTCTCCGCCTGGCTGGTGGCGCTGCTGCTGCCGCTGAGCCAGGCCGGCCAGTGGGGCTGGGGCTCGGTCCGGGTGCTCGGCCTGTTCGGTACGGCCGTCGTCCTGTTCGCCGTCTGGCTGCTCACGGAGTCCCGCTCGGCCTCTCCGCTCATCGACCTGCGGGTGATGCGGCTGCCCGCCGTCTGGACCACCAACACGGCCGCCCTCCTGTTCGGCGCCGGCATGTACGCGATCTGGTCCTTCCTGCCCGGCTTCGTCCAGACCCCGGCCTCGGCCGGCTACGGCTTCGGCGCCACCGTCACCGCCTCGGGCCTGCTCATGCTGCCGATGCTCGTCGCCATGTTCCTCTCGGGCGTCATCGGCGGCCGCGTCGAACACCGCGTCGGCGCCAAGACGCAGCTCACCGCGGGGGCCGCGCTCGGCGCACTGGCCTGCGGCCTCCTCACCCTCTGGCACGACCAGCAGTGGCAGATCGGCGTCGTCGCGGGGCTGTTCGGCCTCGGCATCGGCCTGGCCTTCGCCTCGATGGCAAACCTCGTCGTCGGCAGCGTGCCGCCCGAGCAGACCGGCGCCGCGACCGGGATGAACGCCAACATCCGCACCATCGGCGGCTCCATCGGCGCCGCGCTCACCAGCGTCCTGGTCACCGGCCGGCTCCAGCCCTCCGGGCTGCCGTACGCCTCCGGCTACACCCACGCCTGGGCCCTGCTCGCGCTGTTCTGCCTGACGGCCGCCGGTGCCGCCCTCCTGGTCCCGGCGCGCCGCGCGCCCCGGGCCCCCGACCCGGTCACGGAGCGGCCGGCGGCAGCACCCGTCCGCGTGCGGTAGTGTTGACCTGCGTGATCACGCGGAACACCGCGTGACCGCGCAGCGGGACGTGGCGCAGCTTGGTAGCGCACTTGACTGGGGGTCAAGGGGTCGCAGGTTCAAATCCTGTCGTCCCGACCAGCTTTGACGCAGGTCGTAGGCCGTTCTCTCGTCTTCGGGAGGGCGGCCTTCCGCGTTTCCGGCCCCTTGGCGGTCGCGCCGCCCTAGTCGAACTGGCTCGGCAGCGGTTTCGGGGTCTTGCCGGACAGCACCTGCTGGAGGCGCTGGGCGCCGTTCTGGACGGCGAGGGCGGTGCTGTCGTGGTCGACGCCGGACAGGCCGCCGTTGGTGACCGCCGCCCCGGAGGCGCCGACGCGCATCGCCGCGACGTCCAGGCTGGTGGTGGCGGGCTGCCCGTTGGAGGTGCCCTGGACGGTGACCGTGAGCGCCGCCAGCGCGTCGGCCACCTTGGGCGGTTCCTTGTACTCGACCACCTGCACGGTCCGTTGGCCGCCGTCCGAGGCGGTGGCCGTGAACTGGCTGCACTTCTCCGGCAGCCCCTTCAGCCAGTTGATCGTGGCGTCCATGGCGGCCTGGCCGTAGTCCCCGACCTGGTACAGCAGCCGGGAGTCCGCCGACGTGAAGCCGCGCAGCCCGGAGGCGCCGGCGGCGCGGCCCAGCAGGGTGTCGGAGTAGAGGCTGTCCAGCAGCCGCTGGCAGTCCGCGGCACTGGTCTTCGCGTTGAGGAACTGCGCGACGTCGACCTTGCCGATCAGCATCTGGTTGCGCCAGGTGGCGGCGTCGGCCGCCAGTTGCCAGTCGTCCTCGATGTCGGCCGGGGTGATCAGCGCGGCCTCGGCGCCGGTGCGGGTGAGGGCGGCGGTGGGCGAGGCGCCGGGAGAGCGCTCGGCGGCGGGGGAGACGGCCGCGGCCTCGGGGGAGCCGCCGCCGTCCGAGCAGGCCGCCGCGGCGAACAGGGTCCCCGCCGCCAAGGCCGTGGCGAGAACACGCGCGGGTCGGGACGGACGGGTCATCACGACTGCCTCCTCGGGAACGCGGTACGTGCCTCCACGCCACCACCGGCCACGAGCGCCGACCACTCGCACGTGCCAATCGGGTGAGCGGCGGGTTCAGACCGCGGCGATCCGCACCCGCCGGCTGTGGCAGCGCGGGCACACCGCGTCCGTGAGCGGTGACCGGACCGCCCGGCCCGCCTCGTCGACGTACTCCAGGGTGCTCTGCAGCTCCGGGTCGGCGACCGGGTCGGTGAAGAACACGGCCTGGAAGGTGGCCGTCCAGCCGTGCCCGCACCGCCCGCAGCGGAACGCGAAGGTCTCGGGCACGGCGCCCGGCACCGGCCCGGGACCCGGGGGCTCGGTCATCGGCTCCGGCTCCTGTCACTCGGCCTCGGCCACCAGCGCACCGCCCTGCCCGCCCGGCGGCAAGTCGGCGGCCGGAGCGGGGCCGCGGCGGGGCCGGGTGTCCCAGGCGTGGACGCCCCCTTGACGCCGGACGGAGGCCGATCGACACTCCAGAGGGGAATCCTAGTGAAAAGGTAGGGAAAGATGGCTCGCCTGCGCACGCTCACCGGCCGACCGCGCCGCGAGAGCCCCGCGCCGTGGGCGGCCCCCCTGCTCACCTCCCGCCGCCATCTCGACCTGCTGCGGATGTGCGGCGCCACCGGCCGCTGAGCCCGAGTCCCCGCTCCCGGCCCCAGGAGCCGGCACCCACCCGCCAGGACTCGCCGAGTCGCACCGAGAACCCACCGACGAACGCTTCCGCCGCGCGTACGTCCGCGTGCCCGCGCCCGCCCCGGGGAGACGCATGTCCATCACTCCGCTCACCGCCCTGCCGTCCGTCCGCACCGCCCCCGGCTTCCGGGGACGCATCGGACGGGACGCGCGCAGCGGCCACTACGCCGTGCCGGGCCGCTACCGGCTCCACCTCGCCACCGCCTGTCCCGACGGCCTCCGCATCGCCGTCGGCCACAGCCTGCTGGCCCTGGACGGCTGTTGTCCGGTCACCTTCCTGCCCGCCGTCCCGGACTGTCCCGACGGCAGCCACACGTCACTGCGCCCGCTGTACGAGGCCAGCGCCCACCGGTACTCCGGACCGGCCCTGGCGCCGGTGCTGAGCGACGACTGGTCGGGCCGGATCGTCTCCACCCACGGCCGCGACATCCTGCGCGACCTCGACCGCCACTTCGGTGACGGTGTCACCCGCCTCTACCCGTGCGGTGCCGAGGCCGAGATCGAGGCCGTCGAGCGGCTCTGTGCGGAGGAGATCGAGCAGGCCGCACAGCGGGCCGGCCGCGAGGGCGGCGACCCGCGGGCGCTGGAGACGCTGCTCGCCGCCCTGGACGGACTGGAACACCGGCTGACCGGGGTGGAGTTCCTGGTCGGCGGAGAACTCACCGCCGCCGACATCGAGTTGTGGGTCGCCCTGGTCCAACTCGACACCGTGCACCGCAATCACCTGGACGCCGCCGCGGTGCACGCCATCGCCGGCCACCCGGTGCTGTGGGCCTACGCCCGGCGGCTGGCCGCCCACCCGGCCTTCGGCGCCCACCTCGACCTGGACGGCATCGCCCGCCGCCACCACGGCCGTTGCCAGGGCCTGGAGGCAGCCGGCGCTGCCGTCCAGATCCTGGACTGGGCGGGGCACGCGGCGGACGCACCCGGCCTTCCGCGCAGGTGAGAGCGGTCCGAAACTGTCCCGCCTGTCGGACAGGCGTTGACATTCCTTCGGGCAACTGCGTTACTTGCGAACCAGAACGGTCAAGAGCGTCAGCATCAAGCCCTGGCTTGCTGACCGGCAACCCTCGCATCGCGGTGGGGTGCCCCAGGTGACGACCGGACCGGATGACGACGTTCGGTAAGCGCGAGGCCCCCTGGGGCTCATCACGACAGTGACAGGTGACGGACATGTACGCAGTTTCCCGCACGGCCCCGCGCCGCGCGCAGGGCTGCGTACGGCCGTACCCGAACCCGCTCGTCGCCGACCGCGTCGTCGATCTGCTCCGCGTCAACAGCGCCCTGTGTAGCGCGTGTACCGCACCGGGCCGTGCCCGCTGTCGGGTCTGACCAGGCTCTCCCGCCGCACACCCGCAGCCTCGCGCCTCAGCGTTCGTGATGAAAGCACCGGCCGCCCGGTGCGCTGCCGTCCGCCCAGCCCCCGTGTCCCGCGCGCCCCCCCCGCGCACCGTGCCGTGCCCGAACACGGCCCGGTGCCGCGTACCCGGTCGTGGGATCCGGGGTGTCCGACTCCGCCGGAGCCCGCCATGAGTGAACCCCCAGGCGCCACCATCGCCCCCGAGGCGCCGCCCGCCGCCGACGAACCGCCCAAGTCCCTCACCGCGCAGCGGGTTCTGCCGCTGCGGCGGCCGGGACGCTGGATCGCCACCGCCGTCGTTCTCGTCCTGGTCGCCCAGTTCGTGCACGGACTGGTCACCAACCCCTTCTACCAGTGGGACCGCTGGGGCTACTGGTTCCTGCGGCCGACGATCCTCGACGGACTGGTCATCACGCTCGAAGTGACCGCCTACAGCGCGGTGCTGGGCCTTGTGGGCGGCATCCTGCTGGCTCTGGCCCGGCTCTCGAAGAGCCCGGTGCTGCGTGCGGTCTCCTGGACCTATGTCTGGGCGCTGCGCTCCATCCCGCTCATCGTGGTCCTCCTCTTCCTGTACAACTTCAGTGCCCTGTACAAGACGTTGAGCGTCGGCGTCCCGTTCGGGCCGGCCTTCTTCTCCTTCGACGAGTCGAAGCTGGCCACCGACATGGCCATCGCGGTCATCGGTCTCAGCCTGAACGAGGCGGCGTACGCGGCCGAGGTGGTGCGCGGCGGGATCCTCTCGGTGGACCAGGGCCAGCACGAGGCGGCCGCCGCACTCGGTCTGCCCAAGGGCTACCAGTTCCGGAAGATCGTCTTCCCGCAGGCGCTCCGGTCGATCATCCCCAACTACGTCAACCAGCTCATCGGCCTGATCAAGTCCACCTCGCTGGTCTTCTACGTCTCGCTGCTGGACCTGTTCGGTACGGCGCAGAGCATGGGCTCCACCTACCCCGGCGACATCGTGCCGCTGCTGCTGGTGGTCACCGTCTGGTACCTGATCCTCACCAGCGTCGTCTCCGTGGTCCAGTTCTACGTCGAGCGGTACTACGCCCGGGGCGCCACCCGCTCCCTTCCGCCGACGCCCCTGCAGAAGCTGCGGGCCGGCGTGACCGACCTGCGCGCCCGCATCCGCCGGGAGGCCGCCGTATGAGCACCACCGACGCCCTGCAGACGGCCCCCGCCGCCCTGGAGATCCACGACGTCCACAAGTGGTACGGCGCCCACCGCGTACTCGACGGCGTCGACCTGACCATCCGCCCCGGCGAGGTCACGGTCATTCTCGGGCCGTCCGGCTCCGGCAAGTCCACGCTCCTCAGGGTCATCAACCACCTGGAGAAGCCCGAGATCGGCTACGTCAGCATCAACGACGAGCTGATCGGGGTGAGACGGCAGGGCGACCGGCTGAAGGAGCTGAGCGAGCGGACCATTCTCGGCCAGCGCAGCCGGATCGGCTTCGTCTTCCAGAACTTCAACCTCTTCCCGCACCTGACCGTGCTGGACAACGTGGCCGCGGCCCCCGTCGCCACCGGAAAGCTGACCAAGCCCGAAGCCCAGGCGCTGGCCAAGGAACTCCTCGAACGCGTGGGCCTCGGCGAACGCGTCGGCGCCTATCCGCGCCAGCTGTCCGGCGGCCAGCAGCAGCGCGTGGCCATCGCCCGCGCCCTCGCCCTGCGCCCCGGTGTGATCCTTTTCGACGAGCCGACCTCCGCCCTGGACCCCGAACTCGTCGGGGAGGTCCTCTCCGTCATCAAGGACCTCGCGACCAGCGGCACCACGCTCGTCATCGTCACCCACGAGATCGGCTTCGCCCGCGAGATCGCCGACCGGGTCGTCTTCATCGACGGCGGCAGGATCGTCGAGCAGGGCCCGCCCTCCGAGGTCCTCGACCGGCCACGGCACGAGCGGACCAGGGACTTCCTCAGCAAGGTCCTCTGAACCGCGCACCCAGACCTCCCCCCACGCCCTCACCCTCATCACCGGCACCGACAAGGAACGGCCATGCCTACCCACTTCACCCGACGCAGCCTGCTCAGAGGCATCACCGCGGCGACCGCCGTCGCCGCCCTCGCCACCGGGCTCGCCGCCTGCGGTGGCAGCAGCGACGCGGCCACGACCACCGACAGCGCCAAGTCCGGCGAGGTCGTCGTCGGCCAGGTCTCCAACGGCGCCGCCACCCCGACCACCATCAAGGTCGCCGAGGTCAAGTCGATCAGCGCCGAACTGCCCGCCGCCGTCCGCAAGAGCGGCACCCTGAAGATCGGCATCGGCGCCCTGCCCGCCGGCTTCCCGCCCCTGGCCTTCACCGGCAGCGACCAGAAGACCCTGACCGGCTCCGAGCCCGACCTCGGCCGCCTGGTCGCCGCGGTCCTCGGGCTCAAGCCCGAGGTGCAGAACTCCACCTGGGAGAACCTCTTCGTCGGCATCGACAGCGGCAAGGTCGACGTGGCCTTCTCCAACGTCACCGACACCGAGGAGCGCAAGAAGAAGTACGAGTTCGCGTCCTACCGGCAGGACAACCTCGCCTTCCTCGTGCCGAAGAAGAGCACCTGGAACTTCGACGGCAACTACGAGAACCTCGCCGGCAAGACGATCGCGGTGGGCTCCGGCACCAACCAGGAGAAGATCCTCCTGGAGTGGAAGGCGAAGCTCGCCAAGGAGGGCAAGAAGGTCACCGTCAAGTACTTCCAGGACAGCAACAGCACCTATCTGGCCGTGTCCAGCGGCAAGGTCGACGCCTCCTTCGGCCCCAACCCCGGCTTCGCCTACCACAACAAGCAGACCGCGGGCACGCCCAACGCCACCCGCACCGCGGGCACCTACTCCGGCGCCGGCGCCAGCCTCCAGGGGCTGATCGCGGCCACCGCGAAGAAGGACAGCGGCCTCGCCAAGCCCCTCGCCGACGCCATCAACTACCTGATCAAGAACGGCCAGTACGCCCAGTGGCTCAAGGCCTACAACCTCTCCAACGAGGCCGTCGCCAAGTCCGAGGTCAACCCGCCCGGACTGCCGCTCGACAACTCCTGACCCCCGCACCGGCACGCCGGCCCGACTAGGAAGGACTCCGCCTCCGTGACCATCCACACCGACTCCCGCGGAGGCGGAGCCCCGCTCGTTCCCGGCCTCTTCCCTCTCGGCCACGCCGACCCTCTCGGCCACGCCGACCCTCTCGGCCACGCCAACCCCCTCGGCCACGCCGACACCCCGTTCCCGCACCCGGCCCCGGACAACGCCACAGCCGTCCGGCTCCCCGGGTCGGCCGGCCGCCCTGAGCGCCCGCGCCGCCGCACCCCGCTGGTGCGCAGCCCGGGAACACCCGGGCACCCCCGGCTGTTGTGACTCAGGACGAGATGTACGCGAAGCAGGCCGAGGAGGTGCGGGACATGACACGTGTGGTCAGTCCCAGCCGCCGTACCGTCCTGCACTCCCGGCCGCACATCGACCTGCTGCGCGTGGCCGGCGCGCTCTGTTGTTCCTGACTCTCCTCCGCCGCGCCCCACCTCCGGCGCGCCCTCGTACGGACCTCAGGAAGGCACCACTGTGTCCTCATCTCCCGCTTCCCACCTGCACCTCGCCGTCGCCCTGGACGGCACCGGCTGGCACCCCGCGTCCTGGCGCGAGCCGGTCGCCCGCCCCGGCGGCCTGTTCACCGCCGGCTACTGGGCCGACCTCGTCGCCGAGGCCGAGCGCGGTCTCCTCGACTTCGTCACCATCGAGGACGGCCTGGGCCTGCAGTCCTCGCACTACGGCGAACCGGACGACCGCACCGACCAGGTCCGCGGCCGCCTGGACGCCGTCCTGATCGCGTCCCGGATCGCGCCCCTGTCCCGCCACATCGGCCTGGTGCCGACGGTGATCGCCACCCACACCGAGCCGTTCCACATCTCCAAGGCGATCGCCACCCTGGACTACGTCAGCACCGGCCGAGCCGGGCTGCGGGTGCAGATCTCCGCCCGCCCGCACGAGGCGGCCCACTTCGGCCGACGTGTCTTCCCGCCGATCGACCTGGCGGACCTGCGGTCCCCGGCCGGTCAGGAACGGCTCGCCGAGCACTTCGACGAGGCCGCCGACTACGTCGAGGTGGTGCGCCGGCTCTGGGACAGCTGGGAGGACGACGCCGAGATCCGGGACGCCGCCACCGGCCGCTTCATCGACCGCGACAAGCTGCACTACATCGACTTCGAGGGCAGGCGGTTCAGCGTCAAGGGCCCCTCCATCACCCCGCGCCCGCCGCAGGGCCAGCCGCTGGTCACCGCCCTCGGCCACCAGACCGTCCCCTACCGGCTGATCGCCCGCCAGGCCGACGTCGGCTACATCACCCCGCGGGACGGCGCCGACGCCCGCGCGATCCTCGCCGAGATCCGCACCGAGCAGGCGGCCGCTGGGCGCGCCGACGACACCGTGCACGTCTTCGGTGACCTCGTGGTCTTCCTCGACGACGACCGGGCGGCGGCCGAGGCCCGCAAGGACCGCCTCGACGCCCTCGACGGCGGCACGTACACCAGCGACGCGCGGATCTTCACCGGTACGGCGGCCGAACTCGCCGACCTTCTGGAGGAGTTCGCCGCGGCGGGCCTCACCGGCTTCCGGCTCCGCCCCGCCGTCCTCGGCCACGACCTGCCGCGCATCACCGCGGACCTGGTCCCCGAACTCCAGCGCCGCGACCGCTTCCGCACCGCCTACGAGGCCGACACCCTGCGCGGCCTGCTCGGGCTCGCCCGCCCCGCCAACCGCTACGCCGCTGCCACCGCCTGAGCCGGAAGGACCGCACCTCTCATGAGCAAGCCGCTGAAGCAGATCCACCTGGCCGCGCACTTCCCCGGTGTCAACAACACCACGGTGTGGAGCGACCCGGCCGCCGGCAGCCACATCGAGTTCAGCTCCTTCGCGCACTTCGCGAGGACCGCCGAACGCGCCAGGTTCGACTTCCTGTTCCTCGCCGAGGGCCTCCGACTGCGCGAACAGGGCGGCAAGATATACGACCTGGACGTCGTCGGCCGCCCCGACACCTTCACGATCCTCGCCGCGCTGGCCGCCGTCACCGAACACCTCGGCCTGACCGGCACCATCAACTCCACCTTCAACGAGCCCTACGAGGTGGCCCGCCAGTTCGCCAGCCTCGACCACCTCTCCGGCGGCCGGGCCGCCTGGAACGTGGTCACCTCCTGGGACGCCTTCACCGGCGAGAACTTCCGCCGCGGCGGCTTCCTCCCGCAGGAGGAGCGCTACTCCCGCGCCAAGGAGTTCCTCGCCACCGCGGGCGAGCTCTTCGACTCCTGGCACGGCGACGAGATCATCGCCGACCAGGCCACCGGCACCTTCCTCCGGGACGCGAGCGCGGGCTCCTTCGTCCACAAGGGCCCCCAGTTCGACATCCACGGCCAGTTCAACGTGCCCCGTTCCCCGCAGGGCCGCCCGGTGATCTTCCAGGCCGGCGAGTCCGACGAGGGCCGCGAGTTCGCCGCGTCCAGCGCCGACGCGATCTTCAGCCGGTACGCCACCCTCGACGCCGGCCAGGCCTTCTACACCGACGTGAAGTCCCGCCTCGCCAAGTACGGCCGAAGCCACGACGAGCTCCTGATCCTGCCCGCCGCCAGCTTCGTCCTCGGCGACACCGACGCGGAGGCCGAGGAGATCGCCCACCAGGTGCGCCGCCAGCAGGTCAGCGGGGCGACGGCCCTCAAGCACCTGGAGTTCGTCTGGAACCGGGACCTGTCGTCGTACGACCCGGAGGGCCCGCTGCCCGACGTCGACCCCCTGGTGAGCGAGGACCACATCTCCCGGGGCCGTGCCCAGGTCCGGATGTACCGGGACCCGCTCGCCATCGCCCGTGAGTGGCGCGAGCTCGCCGAGGCCAACAAGTGGTCCATCCGCGACCTGGTGATCAACACCGGCAACCGGCAGACCTTCGTCGGCTCCCCGGCCACGGTCGCCAGGACCATCAACGACTTCGTGCAGGCGGACGTCTCCGACGGCTTCATCCTCGTCCCGCACATCACCCCCGGCGGCCTCGACGGCTTCGCCGACACGGTCGTCCCGCTCCTCCAGGAGCAGGGCGTCTTCCGCACCGAGTACGAGGGCACCACCCTGCGCGACCACCTCGGCCTCGCCCACCCCGACGAGCCCCGGTCCGAACGGGCCGCGTCGTGAGGTTCCCGGCGATCGTCTTCGCCACCAGCTCCAGCAGCCGGTTGCCCGCGCCGTGCGCGCACCGCTCGGCATGGCCGACGTAGTACTCGCGACCGGGATCGCCTGCGAGGCGGGCAGGAGCGGGTCAAGGCCCGGCGGGCGGGAGGGGGGAGCGGGGCGGTCAGGCCCGGCACGGATGTCCGGTCGGCGACATCGTCAGCCGGGTGCCGGGTGCCGGGTGCCGGGTGCCGGGTGCCGGGTGGCTCGGCTGTGGGGCTCCTGTGCTGCCCTTTCGGCGTGGTCGCGGCACGTATCCCTCCCCCGAAGGCTACGTGCCGCGACCGCTTCCCCCCGCCGGTGCCGGACAGTGGTCCGACCTCCGCGCCGCGGTCCGTGCCGGTGTCACCAGCACATGACCGCTGTCTCCCCCGACCCCCACGTGGAATGGAGACGGACGCGGACGAAATAGCGGCGGCCCTTGACGAGCCGGACCCTGATCTCGGCGTTGTGCGGGGTGCCCCCGTCGTCCTGGCCGGCGAGGTAGCGCGGTTCCCCGTCGCGCTCCTCGAAGACCACCACGACGGAGTCGCTCGCTCCGAAGGTGCCCACGCTGTAGAGGCGGGTCTCCGGCGGCTCCACGGTGAAGTCGGCCTGCTCGCCCGGCCCCAGGCTGAGCGGCGCCGAGCGGAACGGCACCAGCGTGGCCGGCGGATCGGCGGGCGGGTACCAGCGGAGCACGAACTCCTTGTCGGCCGGTGACAGCGAACCCGGCGGGTGGAGACCGTTGTGGTACTGCTCCGGCTCCAGGATCAGCCCCGGCCCGAAGGGGAACTGCATCACGGACTGGGGGTCCCACACCGAGCCGTTGGCCTCGCACGGGTCCAGCCGGCGCAGGATGTTCCGGCGCGTCCGCTCCCTGCTCCAGTGGTTCGGCGGTCCGGCGAGGTCGGCGTAGACCGCCTCGTCGTCCCAGTGGACGCCCGCGAACGGGCTCTGGTGCTCGTGCCGCATCCCGAGCGCGTGCCCGATCTCGTGCAGGGCCGTCCAGCGGCCGTCCGGCCCGGTCAGGTCCCAGCCCAGGTTCATGGTGCGCTCGCCGGCCCCCACCGCGAGCGCGTCCCGGCCCACCGCCGACCAGGAGCCGTTCCCCCGCTGGAACCCGATCCGCAGCTCCGCCTCGCACCGGTCGAGGACCTCGGCGAACCGCACCCCGATGCCGAGGTCCTGCCACTCCCGGAAGCAGTCGCGCACCACGTCCCGCTGCTCCCCGGCACCGGCCCACGGCACCCTGCGCAGCTCCCCGGTTCCCGGGACCGGGATCACCGAGGCGTCCGTGTCGGCGTCGAGGAAGCAGTAGTGCAGCACCGTGCCGTTGACCCACATCCGCCGCCCGCCGACCAGCGCGCCGAGCCGCTCGGCGGCCAGTCCCGGCGCGAACGCCGGGGCCGACTGCCGCGGAAGCGAGCAGTAGCGTCGGGTCATGGGCCCAGACTGCCGTCCGGCCCGGCCGGGCGCCTGAGTCGGAAGCTACTCAAGTCCCCCTGTATCAGAGCTGAGCAACGCGACTCATACTCACGTGACGAGTTGCGAACAGGACGCACGGACCCTCGGACCGCCCTGGCCCTTCACCGGCCGGGAGGACGAACTGGAGCTGGTCAGGCGGTCGTCGGTGGCCGGACGGCAGGGTGTGGTGGTGACCGGCCCGGCCGGCATCGGCAAGACCCGGCTGCTCAGGGAGGCCGTACGGGGCACCGACAGCGCCCTGGTGACCGGCACTCCGGAGACCAGCGCGCTGCCCTTCGCCGCGTTCGCGCACCTGCTCCCCGACCGCGTCTCGCTGCCCGGCGCGGTCCGTCAGCTGTCCGGGGTACGGCTCCTGGTCGTCGACGACGCCCACCTCCTCGACGAGGCCTCGGCCGCCCTCGTCCACCAGCTCGCCGTGCACGGCCGGACCCGGCTCGTGGTGGCCGCCGCCGATCCGGCACCGGTGCCCGGCGCGATCGCCCGGCTGTGGACCGGGGAACTCCTCACCCACCTCAGCCTGGCACCGCTGCCGTACGACGAGACCGCCGCGCTGCTGGCAGACGGCGGGCTGGAACCGCTCACCGTGCGCCGGCTGCACCGGTTGTGCCGGGGAGACCTGCGGCTGCTGCGCGAACTGCTCGGCGCGCTGCGCGAGTCCGGCCCGCTGACCCGCGTCCCGGACACCGGCGAGTGGGCCTGGCGCGGTCCGCTGCCGCTCACCGCGACCGTGCGGGACCGCGTCGCATCCCTGCTGGACCGGCGCGGTCCCGGGGAGCGCGACACCCTCGAACGCCTCGCCTTCGCCGAGCCGTTGCCACCCCACTGCGACGAGGACCTCGACCTGGCCGTCCTCGAACGGCTGGAGGCCGAGGGCCTGATCCAGGTCGACGACGGGGGCCGGGTCCGCCTCGCGCATCCCCTGCACGGCCCGGCGCTGCGCGCCGCGGCGGGCCGGCTGCGTGCCCGCCGGCTGGCCCGCACCCCGGACCAGTGCGAGCCCGCTCTGAAGGACGAACAGGAACAACTGGCGGAACACGTAGAGGCGTTGGACGTACGGGAGGTGCCGGCCCCGGTGGGGGAGTGGCTGGCGGCGGGGGGCCTGCCCGTACCGGCCGGGTACGCGGCCGTGCGTGCCCGGTACTCGTGGCTTCGGGGGGAGCTGCGAGAGGCGGCGGCGTGGGCGAGGGAGGGACTGCGGGCGGCGCCGGGGGATGCCGCCTGCCGTACCGAACTCGCCCGCGCCGCCGCCGAGTCGGGGGAGGGCGCCGTAGTGCGCGGGGACGGGGGTCTCGCGCACTACGGCGCCGTACGGCTGGGTGAGCCGGCAGGCGCCGCGAAGGCCGTGCGGCGGCTGGACGGCGTGCTCGCCCGGCACGCGCAGGCCCTCGCCCGCGGCGACGGACCCGCCCTCGACCGGGTGGCCGCGGCGCTGGCGGAGCGCGGCCTGCTGCTGTTCGCGGCGGAGGCCCACGCCCAGGCCGCCGGCGCCCACCGCGACCCGCGCGCCGCCCGGATGTCCCGCACCCGCGCGGTCGCCCTCGCCCGCCGCTGCCAGGGCGCCCGCACCCCGGCCCTGGCCGGCCTGGTGCTGGGCGAACTCACCTCCCGCCAGCGGCAGATCGTCACCCTCGCCGCCGCGGGCCTGAGCAACCGGCAGATCGCCGAGCGGCTGACCCTGTCCGTACGGACGGTGGGCAACCACCTCTACAGCGCCTACACCCGGCTCGGCGCCAGCGACCGCACGTCGCTGCCCTGGCTGCTGGACCAGCCGGACCGGCGGTCCGCGTAGCGGATCCCGGCTCAGGCCGCCCCGAACGCGGCGAACGCCCAGCCCGTCGCCTGGTGGAGCGCGTCGTTCGGCAGGGCGGCCCGGGCGTCGCGCAGCGCCTCCGCCAGCGACAGCCCGGCGCCCAGCCCCTTGTGCAGAGCCAGCATCAGCGGCACCACGGCCGCGTCGTTGACGGGCGCGCTGCTCGCCACCACGCCGGCGGTGCCCAGCGGCAGCAACGCCGTGACCAGGCCGAGGAGTTCGTCGGCGCCGACCGAGGCGAGCCGGGCCGTGTCGCAGCTGGAGAGGATGATCCGGTAGGGGCTGCGGGCGAGGCGTTCGAAGTCGTGCACGATCAGCGGGCCGTCGGCCATCCGCAGCGAGGAGAAGAGCGGGCTGTCCGCGCGGAAGGTGCCGTGCGCGGCGATGTGGGCCAGCGCGGCACCGTCCAGCTCCTCCAGGACGCGGGGGACCTGGGCCTCGTCGTGTTCCAGGATCCGCGCGGTCGCGTACTGGCCCGCCACCTCGGGCACCTCCGCGCCGCCGGTCGCCAGCCCCGGCCCGCGGACCAGCACATGGCGGCCGCCCGGCGGCGGCTCGGTCTCCCGGGCCCGCAGCCAGCTCGACGCCGACGGCGACACGCTGAGCACCCGCTCCCTGAGGGCGGGGAGCAGCGCCCAGGGCACCTGGTGCAGCGCGCCCGGCGGGACGATCACCACGGGGCCGGAGCCGAGCTGGTCGGCCGCCGGGCCCAGCAGCAGCTCCTGGAGCCGCCGCCCGGCGGCCTCCACCAGCGGCAGCCGTGCCTCCGCACCGGGGTGGGCGAGCCGGCGCAACCCCGCCTGGACGTGCTCCGCCTCGGCGACCGCCTCCGCCAGCGGGCCGCCCGTGAACCGCCGCACCCGGCCCTGACCGCACAGCAGGATGTGCACCCGCCCGTCCAGGACGGCGAGTTCGACCAGCCGCGCGTCGCCGAGCCGGTCCAGGAGCCGGGCCGGTTCGAAACGGTCGCCGCCGCCGGGCGCGTCACCGCGGGTGTGGTGGGTGCGGGCGCGGATCTCCCGTTCCAGGCGCCGCTGTTCCCGCTCCAGGGCGGGCACCGGACGCCTTTCCCGGCGGGCCTCCTCCGCGCGGGAGGCGATCTCCCGGAACGCGGTGAGCGAGGCGAGCAGAGCGGGGTCGGCGGGTGGCCGGGCCGGGGGAGTGGACAGGACCGTGGCCCGCCACCGCTCGCTCCACTCCAGCAGCCGGCGCGGGCCGCCGTGCGCGAGGCTCGCCTCCTGGGCCAGCGCGGCCAGTTCGGCGCCCTGTGCGGTGGCCCGGGCCCGCAGCTCCGAGGCGCCCAGCGTCATCCGGTGGTCGTCCAGGACGTCGAGGCCCCGTCGGCAGGCCTCCAGGACGCCCCGGCCCGAACCGGCGGCCCGCGCGCGCAGCGCCTGTGCGGCCCAGCCGGTCATCCGGGCCAGCGGGGGCCCGAGGTGCCTGCTGCGCGCGGCCACCGCGAGATGCCGTTCCGCGTCCGCCGTCCAGCCCAGCGCCAGCGCGATCCGCCCGGCCAGCAGCGAGGCCTCCGGTGCGGCCGGCGCGCCGAAGGACGCCAACTGGTCGGCGACCGCCGCCGCGTCCTGCACCAGCCGCCCGGACGCGGCCCCGCCCGCCACCCGTGCCTCGATCAGCACCAGCCGGGCATGCGTCTGCCACCAGCTGCGCCGCTGACCCGAGAACAGCCGTACGGCGACGGCGGCGCGGGCGACCGCGGTCCGCGCGTCCCCGGTCGACAGCGCGGACCGGGCGGCGGTCAGCAGCAGTTCGGCCTTGCGGGTGGACTGTCCGCCGATCCGGTCCAGGGTCGCGATCGCCGCGTCCGCCTCGGCCAGCGCCTCCGGGGCCAGCCCGGCCGCCATCAGCACGTCGCAACGCGCGATGTACAGCATGAACGAGGGCGTGTCCAGCTCGTCGTAGCGCTCCTTGGCCTCGGCCAGCAGCCGCAGCGCCGCCGGGATGTCGCCGGACCGGTACGCGGCCAGGCCCCGGTTCTCCACGGCGACCGCCTTGTCGTGCTCCTGGCCCGTGGTCTCCCACAGCAGCTCCGCCGCGGTGAAGTCCGCGTCCGCCCGCTCCACCGCGCCCATCGCCAGATGCACGGTGGCCCGCACGCTCAGCGCCCGCGCGGTCCAGATGACGTCCCCGGCCTGCCGCAGCACGGGAATCGCCCGGCGCAGGTCCTCCAGGGACTCCTTGTGCCGGCCCAGGACCCACGAGGCGTACGCCCGCCGGTACAGCACCCGCGCCCGGGTGTGCCCGTTGCCCCGGGCCACCCCGCGGTCCAGCGCGGCCAGGCCCTGTCGGGTGCGCCCCGCGTGCACCAGGGCGACGCCGAGGGTGGCGAGGACGTCCGCCTCCCGCTCCGCCGAGTCGGCCCGCGCCGCGAAGTCCCGGGCGCGCCGCAGATGGTCGAGGGCGACGGTGAGATCGCCGAAGTCCCGCTGCCAGATGCCGATGACCTGGTGGGCGACGGACGCGTCAAGCGGCGGCGGATCGGACCGCAGGACGCGCTCCGCCCGCGCCAGGGCCTCGCCGGGGGCGGCGAACACCATCGGCAGCAGTTCGGTAACCGAGTCGCTTCGCGCAGTCACCCCTCGCATGGTAGTGGCCTGGGCATACCTGCCCACAGGTTTGACGCTGTATCAAGCGGCGACCGTGCGACTCTGACTGGAGTACGCCGTTGTCGGGGGAAGGACAGGCCATGGCACCCCAGCGATTCCATGAGCAGTTCGATCAGATCCAGCGCTCCATGCCGGACGTACCGCTGGCGATGGGACCGGACGACGCCGCCGAGTTCCTGTACGAGAAGGGGGTCGTCCTCGCCCGCGACGGCCGGGAGGCGCGGATCGTCGAGGACGCCGTGCGCGCCCACTTCACCGCCACCGCGGACCTGACCGCCGACCAGGTGCACCGGGCCGGTCCGGAGACCAACCGCACCGGCGTCACCCGCATCCGGGTCGGCGACCCGAACCACGGCGACCGCACCGGGGACCGCGCCGTCCGGCACGCCCTGCGCGCCTTGCGGGAGGCCGAGGGCCGCGCCGGACGCCGCCTGGTCAGCCGCAACCACATCGTCTCCACCACCGGGAACGCCAACTCCTGCAACCCCTGCGAACCGCTCCCCGCCCTGCTCACCGAGACACCCAACCCGCAGGCGGTCGACGGGAGTTACGACCCCGAGACGGCCGTCAGCGTCCTGGTGATGGACACCGGCCTGGTGCACGACTACCGCTCCTACCCGCTCCTGGACCGCGTCCGGGGCGACCTGCAGATCAGCGAGACCGACGCCGACGGGATCCTCCAGCAGTACGTCGGCCACGGCACGTTCATCGCCGGCCTCGTCGCCGCCCTCGCACCGAACACGGACATCACCGTCACCAACACCCTGAACGACGCGGGCGCCATCCTGGAGTCCGAGTTCGGCGCGAAACTCTTCGAGGCGGTCGACCAGCACGGCTGGCCGGACGTCATCAGCCTCTCCGCCGGCACCTCGAACGGCAGCGCCGACGGACTGCTCGCCGTCGAGGCCTTCATGGACGCCCTGCGCGCCCAGCGCACCCTGCTGGTCGCCGCCGCCGGCAACAACGGCAGCGCCACCCACTTCTGGCCCGCCGCCTGCGCCGACCTGCCCGGCTACGAGAACACCGTCCTCTCGGTCGGCGCGCTGCGCAGCGACGGCGACTACGGGGCCTGCTTCACCAACTACGGCGGCTGGGTCAAGGTCTACGCGCCTGGCGAGCACCTCGTCGGCGCCATGGCCGGCTTCGACGCCCCCGTGCCGTACGTCTACCAGCACACCACCTACGACGCCTGCCGGTTCGGCTTCAGCTACGCCTGCACCTGCCAGTACCCGCGCCACACCGGCGTATTGACCGACACCGGGACGACCGGCCCCGGAAAACCGGACCAAGTGATGTTCGAAGGGTTCGCACAGTGGAGCGGAACATCGTTCGCCACCCCCATCGTGGCCGGCCTCGTCGCCGACCGGATGACCACGCACCAGGAGAGCGACCCGCGTACCGCGGGCGCCCGGCTCCTGCAGGGCATCTCGGACCACGCCGAGGTGCGGGGCATCCCGGTGCCGGCGCTCCGCCCGGCGAGCTGGCAGCCGGTCCCGGTCGTCGGGCTCGCCCCGACCGCCTGAGTTCCGGAACACTCCCCTCCGCGGCGTACGATGACTTGCCGTACACGAGGGGTGGGACCGTGGACCGAGCAGAGGTCGGCGCGCTGGTCCAGGCAGCCGTCGACGGTGACGCGGCCGCCTGGAAGGCACTCGTCGAAGGGCTGAGCCCGCTGGTGTGGTCGGTGGTGCGCGCACACCGGCTCTCCGACGCCGACGGGCACGAGGTGTACCAGACCGTGTGGTTCCGGTTCGCCCAGCACCTGGGCCGCATCCGGGAGCCCGACAAGGCGGGCTCCTGGCTGGCCAGCACGGCACGCAACGAGTGCCTGAAGGTGATCCGGGGCCTGACCCGGCTGCTGCCGACCGACGACCCGCAGGTCCTCGACCGGGTCAGCGAGGACCGTACGCCCGAACAGTCCCTGATCGACGCGGAGGACCAGGCGGACGAGGCCCGGCTGATCCGTCTGCTGTGGCAGGAGTTCGAGGAACTCGGCGACCGCTGCAGGCAGTTGCTGCGGGTGCTGATGGCCTCGCCGCCGCCCAGCTATGTCGAGGTGTCCGTCGCGCTGGGCATCGCCGTGGGCAGCATCGGCCCGCTGCGCCAGCGCTGTCTGCGCCGGCTGCGGGCCCGGCTCGACGCGAGGGGTGCGAAGTGAGCGACGAAGAGTTCCCGGCCGCCGAGGCCACCGACGACACCTCCGCCTATGTCTCGGGCGGCATCTCCGCCGACGCCTCCGCCGGCGACGGCCGCGACGCGGACCTCCTGGAGGAGGAGCTGCGCCGCGCGGCCGCCGTCCTCGACCCGCTCCCGGCCGAACTGCTCCAACTGGCCATGGACGCCTACGTGCTGCACGACCTGGACGCCCGGGTCGCCGAGCTGACCTTCGACTCCCTGATCGACGCGCTCCCCGTCAGAGGAGCCGAGGACCCGCCGCGGATGCTCACCTTCCAGGCGGGCGAGCTGACCGTGGACGTCGAGGTCACCGCCGACGGGCTGCTCGGCCAGCTGCTTCCCCCGCAGCCCGCCGGCATCGAGGTGCTCGACGGCCCGGCCGCGGCCCGCCCCCTCACCGTCGACTCCATGGGCCGCTTCGCGAGCACCACCCCACCCGTCGGCCCGTTCGCCCTCCGCCTGCGCACCGGCACCGACGTGATCCTGACGGAGTGGCTGCGGGCCTGAGCGGCTCACCAGGTGACCGGCAGCGTCAGCGGGCCCCGGATCATGGTCCTGCGGCGCCACCGCACGTCCTCGGCCGGCACCGCGAGCCGCAGCGCCGGCAGCCGGTCGAGCAGGGTGCCGACCAGCAGCTCGGTCTGCAGCCGGGCCAGGATCGCGCCCGTGCAGTAGTGCACACCGTTGCCGAAGGCGAGGTGCGGGTGCGGATCGCGGTCCGGGAGGATCCGGTCGGGGTCGGGGAAGACGGCGGGGTCGCGGTTGGCGGCCAGGTAGGAGACGTACACCGGATCGCCGGCCGGGATCCGGGTGCCGTCGCTCAGCTCGACGTCCTCCAGGGCGATCCGGGCGAGCCCGACCGTGCTGCGGTGCGGGATCCAGCGCAGCAGCTCGTCCAGGACCGGCCCGCGCTCGGCCGGCCGTTCCCGCAGCCGCGCCATCAGCTCCGGCCGGGTCAGCATCAGGAAGAGCATCTGCCCGCAGTTGTGGGTCACCGCCTCGCCGCCGATCTGCAGCGGACCGGCCAGCCCGACGGCCTCCTCCTCGCCGATCTCGCCGCGGGCCACGGCGCCCCCGAGCAGGGCGTACACGTCCTCCCCCGGGCTGTCCGCACGGGCGCGCACCGTCTCGGTGATCCACCCGTACAGCCCTTGTTTGGCCGCCTCGGCCGCCTCGACCCCGCCCGAGGTGGAGATGATCTGCCGGGTCCAGGCGTGCACCCGCTCCCGGTCCGCCTCCGGCACCCCCATCACCTCGCTGACCACGGTGATCGGGAACGGCTCCAGCACCCGCTCGACCAGATCGACGGGCGGTCCGTCCCGCACCACCCCGGCCACCAGCCCGTCGAGGATCTCCTGCGCCCGCGGCCGCAGCCGCTTCATCGCGCCGACCGTGAAGGCACCGGCGAGCGGCTTGCGCAGCCGGTTGTGGTCGGGCTGGTCGGCCCAGGCCAGCGAGCCCGGCCGGGGTCTGAAGTGCGGGGCCAGCCGGGTCACCTGGCGCCGGGTGACCTCGGCGCGGCTGAACCGGGGGTCGTTGGTGACGGTCCTGACGTCCTCGTACCGGGTGGCGAGCCACGCCCAGCCCTCGCCGTACGGCAGCCGGATCCGGGTCACCGGCCCTTCCGCCATCAGGGCGGCGAGGACCGGGTCGAAGTCCGTGCCCTCCAGGTCGTTGGCGGGCCAGTCGCGCACCGGCGGCGCGGTGTCGCGGACCGGCGGCAGCGGCTCGGCCGCCGCGGGCGTGGCCGTCTCCGGGGTGGTGGGCGCGGTCGTCTCCGTGGTCATGCCTCCACGGTGGTACGGCCCTCACCCGGTGTCCTGCCGGAGTGCTCCAGCCGGAGGGTGCCGGCTGATCAGCGGCCGGCGGCGTCCACCAGCGCGGCGAGGGCGGTGGCGAGCCGGTCCGCTCCCGCGCCCGCCGGACCGCCGGGCTCGGTCATGTACAGGTCCCGCCGGATCTCCACCATCAGCGCGCCGACCCGCGCGTCGGTCCCGTAGAACTCCAGCGGCACGTACGTGCCGCCGAACGGACTGTCCAGCCCCGTCCCGCCGCACCGCGCGAACGCCTCGCGGGCCGCCTCGGTCAGCGAGGCCGGGGTGTGGAAGGCGTCCGTGCCCAGGCACACCGCGGGCCGCGGCCCCGCCCCGTGCAGCTCGTAGGGCAGCGCCTGGCTCGGATAGGAGTGCACGTCGATGACGACGGCCCGCCCGGTCGCGGCCAGCCGCCCGGCGACGGCCTCCGTCATCGCCCGCGCGTAGGGCCGGAAGTACCGCTCGACCAGCGGCCCCGGATCGAACCCCGCGTGCCGCAGCGCCGCCCGGTGCGTGGTCCGCGTGTACACGGCGCCCATGCCGACGGCGAGCATCTCCTCCCGCTCGTCCGGGAACCGCTCCGGATCCACCACCAGCCGCGAGAGCCGGTTGACGAACCGCCAGGGGGTCACCTCGGCGCGTTCCGCCGCCGTCCGGGCCAACTCGGCGGTGTGCGCGTCCGTGATGTGGTCCAGTTCCCGCTCCAGCGCGGCGTCGTCGAGCACGATCCCGGCCCGTACTCCGGCCGGGATCGACCGCGCCGAGTGCGGCACGTGCAGGATCACCGGCGACTCGGCGGCGCCGGGCAGCAGGTCGTACGACGGCTGGGACACGGGCGGCTCCCGGGGGTGTCGGCGGTGGCAGGGTGCGGGATCAAGGTAGCGCCGGGAGCGGCGAGTTCTCAGGCCAGCAGTTCCCGTACCAGTGCGCCCACCTGTTCCGTCTCGATCAGGAAGCCGTCGTGGCCGTACGGCGACTCGATCACCCGGAGCCGGTCGGCGGCCGGGATCAGCGCCGCCAACTCGGCCTGCTGGGACAGCGGATAGAGGCGGTCCGAGGCCACGCCGGCCACCAGGGCACGGGCCGTGACCCGGCCGAGGGCGGCGCGCACCCCGCCCCGGCCGCGTCCGACGTCATGGGCGTTCATCGCCTCCGACAGCACCACGTAGCTGCCCGCGTCGAACCGCCGTACCAGCTTGGCGGCCTGGTGGTCGAGGTAGGACTCCACCTGGTAGCGGCCGCCGCCGAGGGGGTTCTCGGCGCCCTGCGGGGTCCGGCCGAAGCGGATCGCGAGCTCGGGTTCGCTGCGGTAGGTGACATGGGCGATCCGGCGGGCCAGGCCCAGGCCGGTGTGCGGGGCGCGTCCGGTGCCGTGGTAGTCGCCGCCCCGCCAGTCGGGGTCGGCACGGATCGCGGCGAGCTGGGCGGCGGTCCACGCGATCTGCTCCGCGCTCGCCGCCGCCGTGGTGGCGAGCAGCAGCAGGGCCCCGACCCGCTCCGGGTACGACACCGCCCACTCCACGGCCCGCATCCCGCCCATCGAGCCGCCGACGACCAGCGCCCACCGCTCGACACCGAGGGCGTCGGCCAGCCCCGCCTCGGCGGCGACCTGGTCGCGCTGGGTCAGGAAGGGGAAGGCACCGCCCCAGGGCCCGCGCCCGTCGGCGCGCGGCGCGGCCGGTCCGGTGCTGCCCTGGCAGCCGCCCAGGACGTTCGGGGCGACGACGAACCAGCGGTCGGTGTCCAGTGCGAGCCCCGGCCCGACCAGCCCGTCCCACCAGCCCGGGGTCGGGTGCCCCGGACCGGCGGCCCCGGCGACATGGCTGTCGCCGGTGAGCGCGTGCAGCACCAGCACGGCGTTGGAGGCATCGGGGGTGAGCCGGCCCCAGGTCTCGAACGCCAGCCGCGCGCCGGAGAGTTCGCCGCCGGTCTCCAGCCGCAGCGGGTGCTCCGCGAGATACCACCGGCGCCGGCCGACCGGATCCCCCTCCCGCCAGCCCCCGCCACCGGGCGGCAGGACCACGGGCTCCGCGGGACCCACCGGACCCATGGGGCCCGTGGGGCCCACAGGAAGGGGACTCTGCGGATGCGGTACGGCGTTCAGGACGCCGCGCCCTTGGCGGCGCGGAACCCGGCCTCCAGGTCCGCCTTGAGGTCGGCGAGGTTCTCGATGCCGACCGACAGGCGTACCAGGCCCGGCGTGGTCCCGGTCGCCGCCAGCTGCTCCTCGTCCAGCTGGCTGTGGGTGGTGGACGCCGGGTGGATGATCAGACTGCGCACGTCGCCGATGTTGGCGAGATGGCTGAACAGCTCGACCGCGTCCACGAACCGCTTGCCCGCCTCGATCCCGTCCCGCAGCTCGAAGGAGACGATGGCGCCGGCGCCGCGCGGCAGGTACTTCTGCCCCGCCTCGTACCAGCGGCTGGACGGCAGGCCCGGATAGTGGACGGCGGCGACCTCGTCGCGCTGCTCCAGCCACTCCGCCAGCGCCTGCGCGTTGGCAGAGTGCCGCTCCAGCCGCAGACTCAGCGTCTCCACGCCCTGCAGCAGCAGGAACGCCGAGTGCGGGGAGAGCGCCGGGCCGAGGTCGCGCAGCAGCTGCACCCGCAGCTTGATCGCGAAGGCGCCCGGCCCGAGCGCCGGCCAGTAGCGCAGGCCGTGGTAGCTGGGGTCGGGCTCGGTGAAGTCGGGGAAGCGGTCGGCGTGCGCGCCGAAGTCGAAGCTGCCGCCGTCGACGACCACGCCCGCGATCGCCGTGCCGTGCCCGCCGAGGAACTTGGTCGCCGAGTGCACCACGATGTCCGCGCCGTGCTCGAGGGGCCGCAGCAGGTACGGGGTCGGGACCGTGTTGTCCACGATCAGCGGTACGCCCGCCGCGTGCGCCACGTCCGCGACCGCCCGTACGTCCAGCACGTTGCCGCGCGGGTTGCCCAACGTCTCCGCGAACAGCGCCTTGGTGTTCGGGCGGATCGCCGCCCGCCAGGCCTCCGCGTCGTCCGGGTCGTCCACGAAGGACACCTCGATGCCGAACCTGGGCAGCGTGTGCCGCAGCAGGTTGTACGTGCCGCCGTACAGGGACGTGCTGGACACGATGTGGTCGCCCGCGCCCGCCAGCGTCAGGATCGCCAGCGTCTCCGCGGCCTGCCCGGAGGACAGCGCGACCGCGGCGACGCCGCCCTCCAGGGCCGCGATCCGCTGCTCGAAGACGTCCTGCGTGGGGTTGTGGATGCGGGTGTAGATGTTGCCGGGCTCGGCGAGGGCGAAGAGGTCGGCGGCGTGCTGCGTGTCACGGAAGACGAACGACGTCGTCTGGTAGATCGGCGTCGCGCGGGCGCCGGTCGTCGGGTCCGGCACGGCTCCGGCGTGGATCTGCCGGGTCTCGAACGACCAGGCCGAGGTGTCGGGCCCGGCGGGCTGCTCCTCGGGCGTGTGACCGGCGGTGACGGAGTCGATGGGCTGGCTCATGGTGCTGCTCCTCGTGCGGGAAGGCATGACGGCGTGCGCGTACGGTCACGCGTCGGCAGAACGGGGGAAGGGGGCGGGGCCGGAGCGTCAGCTCACGGCGGGACACCCCATGGTGGTGACACGCACGAGATCCACGTGGCGTCGGCTCACAAGCACCGTCATGCGCCGAGCGAACCACAGCGGATCCGGACGGACCAGACACCTGGCGCGCGTGACATGCAGACTTCACGAACGGGACACACACCGCCGGCCGGGGCGGCGCGGGACGGGGCCGGACACGGCTCCGCCCCGGCGGGCGGTGTGCCTGCCGGGGCGGAGACCTCGGGACTTCAGGAGTCGGCTGCGGCTCAGAGGGCCGCGAGCGCCGCGTTCCAGGTGGCCGACGGGCGCATCACCGCGTCCGCCTTGGCCTTCTCGGGCTGGTAGTAGCCACCGATGTCGGCCGGGGAGCCCTGCACGGCGAGCAGCTCGTCGACGATCTGCTGCTCACTCGCGGCGAGCGTCTCGGCGAGCGACGCGAACGCCTTGGCGAGCTCGGCGTCGTCGGTCTGCTTCGCCAGCTCCTGCGCCCAGTACAGGGACAGGTAGAAGTGGCTGCCGCGGTTGTCGATGCCGCCGACGCGACGGGTCGGGGACTTGTCCTCGTTGAGGAAGGTCGCCGTGGCCCGGTCGAGGGTGTCGGCCAGCACCTTGGCGCGGGCGTTGCCGGTGAACTCGGCGTACTGCTCGAAGGCCGGCACCAGGGCGAAGAACTCGCCGAGGGAGTCCCAGCGCAGGTAGTTCTCCTTGACCAGCTGCTGGACGTGCTTGGGCGCGGAGCCGCCGGCGCCCGTCTCGAACAGGCCGCCGCCCGCCATCAGCGGGACGACCGACAGCATCTTGGCGCTGGTGCCCAGCTCCAGGATCGGGAACAGGTCGGTCAGGTAGTCACGGAGCACGTTGCCGGTGACGGAGATGGTGTTCTCGCCGCGGCGGATGCGCTCCACGGACAGCTTGGTGGCCTCGACGGGCGACAGGATCCGGATGTCCAGGCCCTCGGTGTCGTGCTCGGTCAGGTACTGCTGGACCTTGGCGATCAGCTGCGCGTCGTGCGCGCGGCCCTCGTCCAGCCAGAAGACGGCCGGGTCGCCGGTGGCGCGGGCGCGGGTGACGGCCAGCTTCACCCAGTCCTTGATCGGCGCGTCCTTGGTCTGGCAGGCGCGGAAGATGTCACCGGCGGCGACCGGCTGCTCGATCACGACGTTGCCGGCCGCGTCGACCAGACGGACCGTGCCCGCGGTGGCGATCTCGAAGGTCTTGTCGTGGGAGCCGTACTCCTCGGCCTTCTGCGCCATCAGGCCTACGTTCGGGACCGAGCCCATGGTGGACGGGTCGAAGGCGCCGTGGGCCCGGCAGTCCTCGATCACGGCCTGGTAGACACCGGCGTAGGAGGAGTCCGGGATGACCGCGAGGGTGTCGGCCTCCTGGCCGTCCGGCCCCCACATGTGGCCGGAGGTGCGGATCATGGCGGGCATCGAGGCGTCGATGATGACGTCGGAGGGCACGTGCAGGTTGGTGATGCCCTTGTCGGAGTCGACCATCGCCAGGGCCGGGCCCGCGGCGAGCTCGGCCTCGAAGGAGGCCTTGATCTCGGCGCCGTCGGGCAGGTTCTCCAGGCCCTTGAGGATGCCGCCGAGACCGTCGTTGGCGCTGAGACCGGCGGCCTTGAGGGTCTGCCCGTACTTCGCGAACGTCTGCGGGAAGAACGTGCGCACCACGTGACCGAAGATGATCGGGTCGGAGACCTTCATCATCGTGGCCTTCAGGTGCACCGAGAAGAGCACGCCCTCCTCCTTGGCGCGCGCGATCTGCGCCGCCAGGAAGTCGTTGAGCTGCGCGACGTGCAGCACGGAGGCGTCGACGACCTCGCCCGCGAGGACCGGCACGGACTCCTTGAGGACCGTGGTGGTGCCGTCCTCGGCGACCAGCTCGATCCGCAGCTCGCCGGCCTCGGGGATCACGACGGACTTCTCGGTGGAACGGAAGTCGTTCTCGCCCATGGTCGCCACATCGGTCCTGGACTCCGAGGTCCAGGCACCCATGCGGTGCGGGTGGGTCTTGGCGTAGTTCTTGACCGAGGCGGGGGCGCGGCGGTCCGAGTTGCCCTCGCGCAGGACCGGGTTCACGGCGGAGCCCTTGACCTTGTCGTAGCGGGCGCGGATCTCGCGCTCCTCGTCGGTCTTGGGGTCGTCCGGGTAGTCCGGCAGTGCGTAGCCCTTGCCCTGCAGCTCGGCCACGGCGGCCTTCAGCTGCGGGATCGACGCCGAGATGTTCGGCAGCTTGACGATGTTCGCCTCGGGCGTCTTGGCCAGCTCGCCCAGCTCGGCGAGCGCGTCCGCGATGCGCTGGTCCTCGTTCAGGTACTCCGGGAAGACGGCGATGATGCGCCCGGCCAGCGAGATGTCCCGGGTGTCCACGGCGACACCGGCCTGCGCGGCGTACGCCTGGATCACCGGCAGGAACGAGTGCGTCGCGAGGGCCGGGGCCTCGTCTGTGTAGGTGTAGATGATGGTCGAGTCAGTCACCGGGTGCTCCGCTCCACGTCTGCAACATTGCTCGACATCAAGATATCTCGTGACCGACCCATGCTCGACAGGGGTCCGCGACTCGGAAGATCCGCTCGTCCGGTTGTCATGTGAGAGGCAACCGGATCGGTCAAAAGGGTGGTCAGGAAGAACGAGCCCCCTCGACCGGCTGCCGGACCGGCCACCCGGCGCGTACGGCCCCGGCCGTCCGGCCCGGCGCGGGGACCGTACCGGCCACGGGGCCCCCGGCCCTCGCCCGTCCCTTCTCCGCGGGGGAGAAAAGCGGCGGCGTGAGGACCGGGGGCGACACGCCGGCCCCGGCGGCCTTCGGCGACCCCGTCCACCCGGCTCGATCAGGAGCCGATGCGTGCCCTAGGAGCAGCCGGGGACGGTGCTGGGGCTTCCGCAGTTGTCGGGCTGGTTGCCGGCGACGAGGCTGGCGATCAGCGTCACCGTGCCGCTGGCCCTGAAGATGCCGCCACCGGCCGCACCTGTTCCCAGCGCCTGGTTGTCGGTCACCTGGCTGCTCGTGAGAACCACCGTGCCGGCAGCCGTGTTGAAGATGCCGCCGCCGTGGGAGTTCGTGCCGTTGACGGTGTTGCCGGTGACCGGGCTGCTGGTGCTCCGCACCGTACCGGAGAGGTTGTAGATGCCGCCGCCCTGCGCGTTGGTACCGGTGGCGGTGTTGCCCGTGACCCTGCTCGCGTTCACCGTCATCGTTCCGGCCTGCGCGATGCCGGCGCCCAGTGCGTTGAAACCGGTGACGTCGTTGCCGGTGACCGGGGTGGTGTTCACTGTCACCGTCGTGCCCACGGCGGCGGCGATCCCGCCACCCAGGGTGGTCACGTGGTTGCCGGTGATCCTGCTCGTGTTGAAGGTCGCCCTGCCGGAACCTCCGAACGGGCTGACGAACACGCCCCCGCCGGCACGCGCCTGGTTGCCGGAGAGCGTGCTGGTGTTGACGGTCACCGTGCCGTTGTCGTTGTCGATGGCCCCGCCGAAGGTGTCGGCGGTGTTGCCGGTGAGACTGCTGGTGTTCAGCGTCACTGCCGAACCGACTCCCGCGAGCCAGATGGCGCCACCCCGGCCGTTGCCCAGGCCGCCGGACGCGTGACCGTTGCTGAGGGTCAGGATGTTCAGAGTGAGGTTTCCATTGGGGCCGTCGATTTCGAAGAAACGGAAATCGGCGGCGGTTGCGGCTCGGGTGATGGTGTCGCCGTTTCCGTTGATCGTGACGTTGTTCGTGATGACCGGCAGTCCGTTGTCGCCATTGGGCGGTGTGGCGTCGGTGAGGGTGTAGGTGCAGCCGGGCTTGAGGTTGACCGTGCCGCCCACTGCGGCGACAGCGCCGATCGCGCTCTGCAGGTCGCTCTCGCTGCAGCTGGGCACGTTCACGACCAGTGCCCGGCTGGTGGCACGAGGGGGTCTGCCTGCCTCGGTGGAGGGAGCGCCGGCCGCCGGGCCGGCGGGCGCCTTGGCCGACTGCGACACGCCGAGCAGGTCAGGCCCGGGTGGGTTGCCTTGTGCGGCAGCGGACGGCGTGACCACGCCGAAAGGGGCGAGGGTCACTCCCATGAGAAGGGGGATGGCACGACAGATGCTCGGACGCATCGGGGCTCCTTCGGGCGGGGCGCGAATGTCGTTCCCGTAAGTGCTACCGGAACATAAGCGGAAGTAATTCATGTCGGATTAATCGACGAGATGGCAACACGCTCATCCGCTGTCGCAATTCGACCGAGAGGCCCGCACTCGAACAGCCGCTGGTGACGCGCCGCACGCGCACCAATGGGGCGGCCGGCTCCCTGCCGACACCATTCGGTGGCGCTGAGCGCGATGCGCAGGGGTAGCCCCGCGGTCAATGAGGTGGACGGTGGAGACCGTGTTCCGGCCGCCCGACTCGCCCTGAATCGCCGGTGAACGTCAACCACGGTGAAGCAGGGCAGGACGGGCGCGGTCTCGAGATCTTCAGGACGCTCCTATTCGGTGTGCGGCAGACCCGCGGGCATCTCGTCCGGGACGCGCTGCTGCGGGATCACCACGGCCCCCTGCTGGAGCGCCACCGTGCGGGCGGGGGCCGGGATGCGGATGCCCTCCTCGCGGTAGCGGCGGTGCAGGCGCTTGATGAACTCATGTTTGACGCGGAACTGGTCGCTGAACTCGCCGACGCCCAGGATCACCGTGAAACCGATCCGCGAGTCGCCGAAGGTGTGGAAGCGGATGGCGGGCTCGTGGTCCGGGACCGCGCCGGCGATCTCGGTCATGGTCTCGGCGATGACCTCGTGCGTGACCCGCTCGACGTGGTCGAGGTCGCTGTCGTAGCCGACACCCACCTGCACCAGGACCGTCAACTGCTGCTCGGGCCGCGTGTAGTTGGTCATGTTGGTCTTCGCCAGCTGGCCGTTGGGGACGACCACCAGGTTGTTGGAGAGCTGGCGGACGGTCGTCTGCCGCCAGTTGATGTCCACGACATAGCCCTCCTCGCCGCTGCTCAGCTGGATGTAGTCACCCGGCTGGACGGTCTTGGAGGCGAGGATGTGGATGCCGGCGAAGAGGTTGGCCAGGGTGTCCTGGAGGGCCAGCGCGACCGCCAGACCGCCCACGCCCAGGGCGGTGAGCAGCGGCGCTATCGAGATGCCCAGCGTCTGCAGCATCACCAGGAAGCCGATCGCCAGCACCAGCACCCGGGTGATGTTCACGAAGATCGTGGCCGAACCGGCGACCCCGGAGCGGGACTGGGTGACCGACTGCACCAGTCCGGCGATCACCCGCGCCGCCGACACCGTCGCCGCGAAGATGAGCAGCACCTGCAGAGCCTGGTCGGTGTGGTGCTGGACGGTCCTCGTCAGCGGCAGGACCGCCGCCGCGGCCGCCGCGCCGCCCGACAGCGCGGCCCACGGGACCACCGTGCGCAGCGCGTCCACGATGACGTCGTCACCGCTCCAGCGGGTCCGCTTGGCGTGCCGGGCCAGCCAGCGCAGCAGGCCGCGCGACAGGAACGCCAGCAACAGGCCCGCCGCCAGGGCGATTCCGGCCAGGACCAGGTCATCGACGGTGAGCGCTCGGTTCACCGGTTACCTCCCTCTCGGTTGTGCAACCGCTCATCCTGCCGTATCCGCACGGAGGTTCGTGCCGGTCGCACCCGTGTGCGCTTGTGCTGTCCCTCGCCCCTGCGACAGGCTGTCGCGCAGTGATCGTCAGGGAGGCTCGATGACAGGTCCGGTGGTACGGGCTGTCCGCCGAACGCCTCCCCGAGATCGTCGACAACTCCCGACTCGTGGGCACCACAGCGGAGTTCGGCGACAGAATCCCGCTCACCGGCCTCGCCCCGGACCAGCAGGCCGCCCTGCTCGCCCACCGGGTCACCGGTCCCGGCACCGCCCAGTGCACCTACGGCGACGGGGCCTTCCTGCTCGCCCACACCGGTGACACCCCCTGGCGCAGCACCTCCGGACTGGTCAGCTGTGTCGCCTGGCGCTTCGCCGGCGAGCCCGGGTACTGCCTGGACGGCCAGGTCTCCACCGCGGCCTCCGCCGTCCGCTGGCTCACCGACCTCGGTGTGATCTCGGGCGCCGCCGACCTGGACCGGGTGGGCGGCGCCGTTCCCGACTCCGGCGGGGTCACCTTCGTCCCCGCGCTGGCCGGGCTCGCCGCCCCCTGGTGGCGCGCAGAACTGCGCGGCTCACTCACCGGGCTCGGCCTCGACACCGGTCCCGGGCATCTGGTGCGGGCCCTGTGCGAGGGCATCGCCGCACAGGTGGTGGAGCTCGCCGAGGCCGCCGAACGCCTCGGCGTCTTCCGGGCCGCCGTCGCCACCCTGCTGGACGGGCCGGTGGCCGGAGCGAGTTCGGGCGCGCCGCGCTGACGGTCCCGCCGCAGGGCTTCCTGCCCGCCGCGCCGTACGACGGGACGGACGACGGTCGCCGGCGCCGGGTCCGTCGGCCGCGCCCACCGAGGAGGCGGCCGCCGGCAGGCCCCGCACCGCCACCGGCAGCCGATCGGCGGGCCGGACCGCGGGGTCGGGGCGCGGAGCCGGCACGGCGGGTCAGTCTTCCGTGAAGGAGCCGTGCCGGCCCGCCCCCGCGGTGAACCGCGCCGCCCCTTCCAGGCCCTGCGCCAACACCCCCATGCCGTGCCGGATCTCGGCGGCCAGCGCCGCCGGTTCGGCCAGCCCCTCCTGGTCCAGCACCGAGGTACGGTCGCTGCGCAGGCAGGCCTGCGGGAAACCCGCGAGGGACGCGGCCAGTTCCTCCGCCGCCTCGCGGCAGCGGCCGGTGGGGACGAGCCGGTTGGCCAGGCCCATCTCGTGGGCCTCCCGGGCCGGGACGGGGCGGCCGGTGAGGATCAGGTCCATCGCCCGGCTGGTGCCGATCAGCCGGGGGAGCCGTACCGTGCCACCGTCGATCAGCGGCACGCCCCAGCGGCGGCAGAAGACGCCGAACACCGCGTTCTCCTCGGCGACCCGCAGGTCACACCAGAGGGCCAGCTCCAGGCCGCCCGCCACGGCGTGCCCGGCGATCGCCGCGATCACCGGCTTGGACAGGCGCAGCCGGGTCGGGCCCATCGGGCCGTCGCCGTCGACCGCCACCCGGTTGCCGCGCCCGCCGCCCATCGCCTTCAGGTCCGCCCCCGCACAGAACGTGCCGCCCTCGCCCCACAGCACCGCCACCCGGGCCTCGTCGTCCGCCTCGAACTCCCGGAACGCATCCGTCAGCGCCGTTGCCGTCGGCCCGTCCACCGCGTTGCGCGCCTCGGGGCGGGAGAGGACGACCGTGGTGACAGGACCCTTGCGTTCGAGACGGACCGGCATGCGCTTCCCTCCGCGGGGAAGGCCGTCCCGCGTCGGACGGCCCTCGTCAGATGACCTTCAGTCGTACCAGCGCTCCCAGTGTCAGTGCTCCCGGCAGCAACGGCACCCACACGGTGATGATCCGGTACGCCAGCACCACGGCCGTGGCCACCGCCACCGGGCCCCCGGCGGCCACCAGCGCCACGATCAGCGCCGCCTCCACCGAGCCCAGACCGCCCGGCGTGGGGATCAACGCGACGGCCACCGTGGCCGCCAGGTACGCCAGCGCCATGTGCGCGGGCGGCACGTCGAGGCCGAGCGCCTGCCCCACCGCCACCAGGCCGCCCGCCTGGAGCGCGGGGAAGGCGAGCGAACCGCCCCACAGCGCCAGCGCCCGGGACGGACGCGTGTGCACCGAGCGGGCCTCGCCCAGGGCGGCGCGCACGAAGCGGAACACCGGCTCGCGCACCCGCCGTACCAGGAGCAGCGCGGCCAGTGCCGCCGCCACCAGCGCGCCCGCTACGGCCAGGACCGGACCGGCCTCCCCGTCGGGGAGCAGGCCGTCCAGCCGGAGCGCGTCCGGGAAGGCGAAGAAGAGCGCGGCCATCAGGCCCACCCGGGCGATCGACTCGGCGAGCAGGTACAGGGCCAGCGCGGCCGAGGAGGTGGCGAGCGGCACCCCGCACACCGTCATGAACCGCAGGTTGACCGCGCCCGAGCCGAGACCCGTGGGCAGCAGGTGGTTGGCCGAGCCCGCCGCGAGCTGGGTGGCCAGCAGCCGCCACCGGGGCAGCGGCTGGACGACCGCACCCTGCCGGGTGAAGGCGGCGGCCACCCAGGTCAGACAGGTGGCACCGCCGGCCGCCAGCAGCCAGGGCCAGGAGGCGTCACGCAGCCGGCCGAAGCCCTCGACGAGGACCTGCCGGTGCTGCACCGCGATGACCGCGACCAGGACGAGCGGGATCAGAGTGAGGATGTGCCGCACGGGGATGCGGCGGACGAGCCCGGGGAGACGGCTCTCACGGAAGTCGGGGATTCTTACCGCTGTCACACCGGGAGAGGTTCTCCGCGCCGCCCCAACTGCGGGTGGCGGAAGAGGAGACACCGGATGACGGCCCGGAAGCAGGTGAGGGCGCATCGGGTCCTTCGTACGGGGGGACGGCGAACGCACATTGACCTCAACGGAGCTTGAGGTCGTACGTTCTCCTCCATGAGCATGGAGACCACCGCCTGGATGCAGTTGCACAGCGTGATGACCGCCCAGCAGGAGCGGCGCCCGTTCGAACGGGCCACGCTGCGCCGCATCGCCGCCTTCGCCCGCCCGCACCGCGGCGGCATAGTCCGTTTCGTCCTGCTCGGGGTGGTGACCGCGCTGCTCGCGGTCGCCACCCCTGTGCTCGCCGGACATGTCGTCGACGCGATCGTGTCGGGGCACGACACCGGTGCGGTCGTCCGGCTGTCGCTGCTGATCGCGCTGGTCGCGGTCGTGGAGGCGGCGCTCGGGGTGCTCGGGCGGCGGCTCTCGGCCACGCTCGGGGAGGGACTCATCCTCGACCTGCGCACGGCTGTGTTCGATCATGTGCAGCGCATGCCCGTCGCGTTCTTCACGCGTACTCGTACGGGAGCGCTGGTCAGCCGTCTCAACAACGACGTGATCGGCGCCCAGCGCGCCTTCGCCGGCACCCTCTCCGGCGTGGTCAGCAACCTGGTCACGCTGCTGCTCACGCTCGCGGTGATGCTCACCCTGTCCTGGCAGATCACGCTGCTCGCACTGGTGCTGCTGCCGCTGTTCGTGGTGCCCGCCCGCCGGATGGGCGGCCGGATGGCCCGCATGCAGCGCGAGGCGGCCGCCCTCAACGCGGACATGGGCACCCGCATGACCGAACGGTTCTCCGCCCCCGGCGCCACCCTGATCAAGCTCTTCGGCCGGCCGGAGGAGGAGTCGGCCGAGTTCACCGCCCGCGCCGCCCGGGTCCGGGACATCGGGGTGCGCACCGCCACCGCCCAGTCGGTGTTCATGACCGCGCTGACCCTGGTCTCCTCCCTGGCCCTGGCCCTCGTCTACGGCCTCGGCGGCTGGTTCGCGCTGCGCGGCACCCTGGAGCCGGGCGCGGTGGTCTCCCTCGCCCTGCTGCTGACCCGCCTCTACGCCCCGCTCACCGCGCTCGCCGGGGCCCGCGTCGAGGTGATGAGCGCGCTGGTCAGCTTCGAGCGGGTCTTCGAAGTGCTGGACCTGAAACCCCTGATCGAGGAGGCACCGGACGCCCGCGAGGTCCCCGAGGGCCCGGTCGCGGTGGAGTTCGACGACGTCCGCTTCGCCTACCCGGCCGCCGACCAGGTCTCCCTCGCCTCGCTGGAAGAGGTCGCGGTGCTCGACTCGCGCGGCGGCAGCGAGGTCCTGCACGGCATCTCCTTCCGTGCCGAACCCGGCCAGACCGTCGCCCTCGTCGGCTCCTCCGGCGCCGGCAAGTCCACCATCGCCCAGCTGCTGCCGCGCCTGTACGACGTCGACGAGGGCGCCGTCCGCATCGGCGGCGTCGACGTCCGCGACCTGACCGCGGGCTCCCTGCGCGCCACCCTCGGCATGGTCACCCAGGACGGCCACCTCTTCCACGACACCGTCCGCGCCAACCTGCTGCTCGCCCGGCCGGCGGCCACCGACGAGGAGTTGTGGGACGCCCTCGGCCGGGCCCGCCTGGACGAGGTCGTGCGGGCGCTGCCCGACGGCCTCGACACCGTGGTCGGGGAACGCGGCTACCGGTTCTCCGGCGGCGAGCGACAGCGGATGACCATCGCCCGGCTGCTGCTGGCGCGACAGCGCGTGGTGATCCTCGACGAGGCCACCGCGCACCTCGACAACAGCTCTGAGGCGGCCGTCCAGGAGGCGCTCACCGAGGCCCTGGAGGGCCGTACGGCCGTGGTCATCGCCCACCGGCTCTCCACGGTCCGGGCCGCCGACCAGATCCTGGTGGTGGAGGCGGGGCGGATCGTGGAGCGCGGCACCCATGCTGCGCTGCTGGCGGCCGACGGGCGGTACGCGGAGCTTTACCGGACCCAGTTCGCGGAGGCACCGATGGTCTGAGAGAGCGGGAGCCGGCCGTCGGGCTGCGGGCCGTTGCCGGGCGCGGGTGCACCGTGGCAGGTCGCGCGGTTCCCCGCGGCACCCCCTGCTGTCGGCGGACCGGTCCTCAGCGCTCCGACCGCACGGTGGCCTTGGCGGCGGGGGCCTGCTGTCCGTCCGGCGGACGGTGGCTGCCGCGCAGGGCGGAGGCCACCGCGGAGACGAGGGCCATGCCGGCGGCCACGCCGAAGACGATGGCCAGGCCGTGGTGGAAGGGACCGGAGACCAGTCGCGGGAAGAAGGTGTGCCCGGTGAGGACGGACCGCTGGGCCCGCGTGACATGGCCCAGGGCGCCCTCGGAGGCGAGCAGGTGCTCGATCGGGTTGTTGCCGAGGAACGTCGCGAGCAGCGTGCTCACCGGCGGCAGGGACGCGGCGTGCGCGGCGGAGGCGGCCGGCACCCCGTGCGCCATGAGGCCGCTCTTCAGCGTCGCCGGGAGCGAGGCGGCGAGGCCGGACACCATCAGCGAGAAGAAGACACCGATGGACAGCGCCGTGCCGGAGTTCTGGAAGATGAGCATGAACTGCAGTCCGCCACGCGCGATCGCGGTCAGCAGGGCGGCTGCCCGGCGTGAGCGGGTCGAGGCCGATGCCGCGGAAGATCGCCGGCAGCGAGATGATCACGATCGACGCGTCCATCGTGGCGATCAGCACGCCGAGCGTGGTGTTCGACAACGCGACCCACTTGTAGCCGGACCCGGCCGGGGTCTGCTTGTGGCGGGCCGACCGCAGGGCGGCGGACCACCCGCGCCCGCTCACAGCCGCTCCGACAGCCGGTCGAGGAGCGGCAGGGCCGCCCCGAGCGTCGCGCGCTCCTGCTCGGAGAAGGTGTCGAGGACCGCCGCGAGCCGCTGGACGGACTCCGAGCGCCGCTCGGCGAGCACCGCCCGTCCCTCCTCGGTGACGGCCACGATGCTCCGCCGCCCGTCCGCCGCGTCGGGCCTGCGGCGGACCAGCCCGCGCTGTTCCAGCCGGGCGAGGGTGCCGGCCATGGCCTGCGGCCGCGCGCGTTCGGCCTCGGCGAGGGCGGTCGGGGAGTCCGGGCCCTCGCCCGCCAGCCGCGCCAGCACGGACACGCCCGACAGCGACAGGTCCCCCACGGCGTGCGCCTGCCGCAGCCGCCGCGTCACCCGGCCCACCGCCAGCCGGAGATCGGACGCCAGGCCGGTGGCGTCGCTCAGATCACGTATGCGAGGGGCCGACGGGTCGACGGGTCAGCGGGCGATGTGGTGGTGCCGGCCGCCGCGCCGCAGCCGGGAGCCGGCGAAGACAAGGTCGGCGATCAGCACGACGGCGCCGATGATCAGCAGATAGAACAACCCGTGCACGGCGAATCCGACGATGCCGAGCACGACGGCCACGAGGATCAGGAGCAGGAACAGACTCATCGGCTCTCCCGGACGGACTCGGTGGGTCTCGGTGGGTCAGCGGCGGGCCAGGCGGCGTTCGCCGCCCGCGCCCGGGACGTACTCGAGTTCGTAGTGCGCGAAGACCGCGGGCTCGCGGGCGGCGGGCAGCTCGCCGTCGGTGTCGATCGACGGGGCTTTCTTCACCACGTCCTTGCGGTAGGCGACCTTCAGATACGCCGGACCGACGCTCGCCTCGTCGAGCGGCACGAACACCAGGCGGCGCCGGGTGGGCAGCCCGACCGTCACCGTGACGAAGCAGGGTGTGTCGGTCGTGGTGTCCACGTACACCGACTCCAGGACGCCGATCTTGTGCCCGGCGACGTCGACGACGTCGTGACCGCGCCACTCTCGGATGTCGGTTGCTTCGAACATCGGGACCTCCCGTCGTGCGGGTACCCGGTGCCGCCGCCGACAGTCATGGAGTCACGCGGATCCCCACGATGCAGGTGTCGTCGTCGGTGTCGGACCGGCTGTGCGTCAGCAGGCGGTCCACCTGCTGATCCAGGGCCGGCGGCACCGAGCGCGCGGCCTTCAGCAACTGCGCGAGGGACTCCTCCACGGACCGGTCCCGGCGCTCGATCAGACCGTCCGTGTACATCAGCAGGGTGTCGCCGACCGCGAGCTGCACCTCGTGCTCCTCGTACCCGGCCTCCGGCACGGCGCCCAGCAGCAGGCCCTGCACCAGGGGCAGCGGCTCCGCCGCCGCGCCCCGCACCAGGACGGGCGGCAGGTGCCCGGCCCGCGCCCAGCGCAGGGTGCGGCGGTCCGGGTCGTAGAGACCGCACACCGCGGTCGCGGTGACGGAGCCGGTCAGGCGGTGCGTCACCATGTTGAGCCAGCTGAGCAGCTGCCCCGGGCCGGCGCCGGTCACCGCGAGCCCGCGCAGCGCGTTGCGCAGGACGACCATGCTGGTGGCCGCGTCTATGCCGTGCCCGGCGACGTCCCCCACGCACAGCAGCACCAGCCGGGACGGCAGCAGGACCGCGTCGTACCAGTCGCCGCCGATCAGATGCTGGGTCTCCGCGGGCCGGTAGCGCACGGCGAGGTCCAGCCCGGGGACCTCCAGCGGGGTGTGCGTGGGCGGCATGATGGCGTGCTGGAGCTGGAGCGCCAGCCGGTTGCGCTCACTGGCCTGCTGCTCGGTGTGGGCGAGCTGGTCGCGGGTGGCGGCGAGGGCGACCTCGGTCCAGTGGTGGGCGGAGATGTCCTGGTAGGCGCCGCGGACGACGTACAGCTGGCCGTCGGAGTCCAGGACCGGCTCGGCCACCACCCGGATGTGCCGGGTGACCCCGTCGGGCCGCTGGAGGCGGAAGGCGGTGGACGCGGCCCGCCGGTGGTGCAGCAGGGTGCGCAGGAACCGTCCGATGGCCACCGCGTCGTCCGGATGGGCGTGCGCGGGCAGGTCCTCCAGCGCCACCGGGCTGGCGGAGTCGGGCCTGCCGTAGAGCTGGTACAGCTGACCGTTCCAGGTGATCTCGCCGGTGAGCAGGTTCTCCTCGAAGCCGCCGATGCGGCCCAGCCGCTGGGCGTGCTGGAGCAGGCTGGCCAGGCGGGCCGTCTCGTCCTCGATGCGCCAGACCAGCAGGACACAGCTGCCGTGCCGGCTGATGTTGATGTCGGCGACCGCCGCCAGCGCGACGTCGCCGACCAGCGCGGTCAGCCGCATGCGGTGCGCCCGGTACGGCTCGCCGGTGGCGTGGACCCGCTCTATCCGCTCGAAGAGCTCGCTGTGACCGGCTGCCATCGGGTACGTCTCCAGCAGCAGGGCACCGTTCACGACGCCCCGGGGCCGGCCGGCCGGGTCCAGGAAGCGGGCGTTCGCGTGATGGATGCGGAAGTCGGCGAGTTCCCCGTCGGCGTCCAGCACGGGCACGAGCACCAGCGCGGGGTCGTGCAGCCCGTCGGCCAGGTCCATGAGTTCCGTGACGTCGGGCAGGAGACGGGGGCCCTCGGCACCGCCCGGCGCGTCCGGGTCGTAGCCCTCCAGAGTGTGCGCGCAGAGTTCGGCCAGCGCCTCGATCTGGCGGACGACGGGCGGGGGAGGGGAGTCCAGCGGGGTGGGCCAGGCGATCTCCAGAACACCGTGGATCCGCCCGCCGGTCCCGGCCGGCAGGGCGACCCGGCCGCCCTCCGGGTGGTCGTGCTGGCCGATGGAGGGCATGCCGGTCTCGGCCAGGCTGCGGATCCAATGGCCCGTGCGCTCCGCCAGCCCCCGGCGGGCCACGGTCGTCACGCCCGGCGGCACGTGCCGCCAGCGACCCGCCTCGGCGGCGGAGAATCCCGCGGTGCCGGCCAGGGAGAGGGAACCGTCGGCACCCAGCGCCCAGATGGCCACCGCCCGCGCACCCAGCGGCGTCAGGGCGTGTTCCAGCAGGGAGTCGGCGACGGCCTGGGTGTCGTGGGCGGCCAGCACGCCGCTCTCGGCCTCTCGGAGCCGCACGGCCGACGAGCGGCCGTGCGCCGACGACCGCCCGGCCCCGGCCTCGGCGCGGGCCGCGGTGGCCGCGAGGAACGCCTCCGTCACTTCCGAGAGCCGGTCGCGGGCCGCCTGGTTGATGACGTCGACCGCGAATTCGAGGGGGGTGACCCCGGCCTGCCCTGCCAGCTCGGCCAACTGGCGTGCCGCCTGGGCCGGACCGCAGCGCAGCCGTTCGACCAGGATGCCCTTCGCCAGCTCGATCAGCGCCCGTCCGTCGGCCTCCGCCTGCGCCGCCCGCACCTCCTGGCGCAGCCGCGCCACGGTGGCGGTGAGCCTCCCGACAGGCGACGGCTTACCGCCACCGCCCGCCACCGCCGCACCAAGCGCCTCGGCCCCGGCGGCGTCCCCGCTCGCCCCGCCGGCAGCCACCGCCGACGCGACCGCCGCATCAAGGGACCCCGCCTCTGGCTCGGCCGGGCCCTCGCCCCTCTCGCCGGCAGCCACCGCCGACGCGACCGCCGCATCAAGGGACCCCGCCTCTGGCTCGGCCGCGTCCCCGCTCGCCCCGCCGGCAGCCACCGCCGACGCGACCGCCGCATCGACGGACCCAGCCTCGGCCCCCACGACGCCCCCGTCCGCCACGGCATCGACGAAACCAGGCCCGCCTCGGGCGGCGTCGGCGGCACCGTCGGGCGTGGTCTGGGCGGCGTCAGTGGCCTCGACCCGGTTGGTGTCGGCGGAGGTGGGGGCTTCGCCCCCGGTGGCCGGGGGACGGGTGCCCTCTGGGTCGGGCGGGCGACGGAGATCACTCACGGTCAGTCTGTTCCTCGGCAGGGACGCCCCGGGGCGTCAGGCGGTCGGCTGATGGCGGTCGCGGCCGTACCGCCTGGTCACCCGGGCAGCCAGCGCCGGACGCGGGCGATGAGGTCGCCCGTGTCCACCGGCTTGGTGACGTAGTCGTTGGCGCCCGACGCGAGGCTCTTCTCCTGGTCGCCCGGCATGGCCTTCGCGGTGACGGCGATGATGGGCAGCTCGGCGTACTGCGGCATGGCGCGGATCTCCGCGGTGGCGGTGTAGCCGTCCATCTCGGGCATCATCACGTCCATCAGGACCAGGCAGATGTCGGGGTGCGCGAGCAGCATCTCGATGCCCTTGCGGCCGTTGTCGGCGTGCAGCACCTGGAAGCCGTGCAGTTCCAGCACCCCGCTGAGGGCGAAGAGGTTGCGGGCGTCGTCGTCCACGACCAGGATCGTCCGGCCCCGGAAGGCGTCGTCCACCACCTGCGCGGCCGCGTGGTGGGACTCCTCGGCGCGCACCAGGGACAGCACGTCGCCGGGCTGTTCGGCCGACAGGTGCAGCGTGATGCGCTCCCGCAGGTCGTCCAGGCTGGCCAGGAAGTCCAGCGGGCGGTCACCGGCGAGTGCCCGCAGCCCCTGCTCCTGGGCGAGATCCACCCGGTGCCCGGTGTGCACCAGGACCGGCACGCTGGCCAGCGCCGAGTCACCGCGCATGGCCTCCAGGAAGCCCGCGCCCTCCTGGCCGGGCATGCCGAGTTCCAGCACCACGCAGTGGCAGGCCTGGGCCGCCAGGGTGCTCGCCGCCTCCTGCGCCCCGACCGCGGTGATGATGTCGATCGGCCCGTGCGGATCGTCGGGCCCCTGCGCGATGTCCGCCACGGCCCGTTCCGCGACCAGCGTGAGCAGCCCGCGCGGCCGTTCCTCGATCACCAGCAGACGGCGTCTGCGCGGCTCGGCCGCCGCCGGAGCGGACAGCGCACGCGGCACCGGCAGTTCCTCGGCGTCGGCCTCGTGGTGGGTCTGCTCCACCGGCCGGCCCCCGGCCTCCAACAGCTCCTCGAAGTCGGCACGGGCGACCGGCAGATACAGCGTGAACGTGCTGCCCTGCCCCGGGGTGCTGTCGACCGTGACCGCACCGCCGAGCAGGTGGGCGATCTCCCGGGTGATGGACAGGCCGAGCCCGGTGCCGCCGTACTTGCGGCTGGTGGTGCCGTCGGCCTGCTGGAACGCGCCGAAGATCGTCTCCAGTTGCTGCTGGGGGATGCCGATGCCGGTGTCGATGACCCGGAAGGCCACCACGGGCCCGCCGCGGTGGACCTCCGGCGGCACCTCGCGGTCGGCGGCCGGTTCGATCCGCAGCCGCACTCCGCCCTGCTCGGTGAACTTCACCGCGTTCGACAGCAGGTTGCGCAGGATCTGCCGCAGCCGCGAGTCGTCGGTGAGCAGGTCGGCGGGGGTTCCCGGAGCGGTGGCCACCGCGAAGTCCAGGCTCTTCTGGGAGGTCATCGGACGGAACGTCGCCTCGACGTACTCCAACAGCTGGCGCAGCGGGACCCGCTCCGGAGCGACGTCCATCTTGCCGGCCTCCACCTTGGACAGGTCGAGGATGTCGTTGATGAGCTGGAGCAGGTCCGAGCCCGCCGAGTGGATGATGCCCGCGTACTCGACCTGCTTGGGCGTGAGGTTGCGCGACGGGTTCTGGGCCAGCAACTGGGCGAGGATCAGCAGGCTGTTGAGCGGGGTGCGCAGCTCGTGGCTCATGTTGGCCAGGAACTCCGACTTGTACTTGGAGGCCAGCGCGAGCTGCTGCGCCCGGGTCTCCAGCTCCTGCCTGGCCTGCTCGATCTGCAGGTTCTTCGCCTCGATGTCGCGGTTCTGGTCGACCAGCAGGGACGCCTTCTCCTCCAGCTCCGCGTTGGAGCGCTGCAGTTCCTCCTGCTGCACCTGCAACTCCTCCGACCGGGACTGCAGTTCGGCGGTCAGGCGCTGCGACTCCTCCAGCAGCTCGTCGGTGCGGGCGTTGGCCACGATGGTGTTCAGGTTGACGCCGATGGTCGGCATGAGCTGCGCCAGGAAGTCCTGGTGGATCTGGGTGAACCGGGTCAGCGAGGCCAGCTCGATGACGCCCAGGACCTGCTCCTCGACCACGATGGGCAGTACCACCAGGGCGCGGGGCAGCGCCTGCCCGAGACCGGAGGAGATGGTGACATAGCCCTCCGGGAGCTCCTCCACGGTGATCGGACGCCGGTTGCGCGCGGCCTGCCCGACCAGCGAGCGGCCCACCGGGATCCGGGTCGGCCGCTCCGCGTCGTCCGGAGCTCCGTACGAGCCCACCAGCCGCAGTTCAGGTCCGCGCTCGGTGTCCTCCGCGAGGTAGAACGCGCCGTACTGGGCCGCCACCAGGGGGGTCAGCTCGTCCATGATCAGCTCGGCCACGACGGGCAGCTCGCGGTGGCCCTGCATCAGGCCGGAGATACGGGCCAGGTTGGTCTTGAGCCAGTCCTGCTCCTGGTTGGCCCGGGTGGTCTCGCGCAGCGACCCCACCATGGCGTTGATGTTGTCCTTCAGCTCCGCGACCTCGCCGGAGGCCTCCACGGTGATCGAGCGGGTCAGATCGCCCTCGGCGACGGCGCTGGCGACCTCCGCGATCGCGCGGACCTGCCGGGTCAGGTTCCCGGCCAGCTCGTTGACGTTCTCCGTCAGCCGCTTCCAGGTGCCCTCGACGCCCTCCACCTCGGCCTGGCCGCCCAGGCGTCCCTCGCTGCCGACCTCGCGGGCGACGCGGGTGACCTCGGCGGCGAACGAGGACAGCTGGTCCACCATCGTGTTGATGGTGGTCTTCAGCTCCAGGATCTCGCCCCGGGCGTCCACGTCGATCTTCTTCGACAGGTCGCCGCCCGCCACCGCGGTCGTCACCAGGGCGATGTTGCGCACCTGCCCGGTGAGGTTGTTGGCCATCGAGTTGACGTTGTCGGTCAGGTCCTTCCAGGTGCCGGCCACGTTCGGCACGTGCGCCTGGCCGCCCAGGCGGCCCTCGGTGCCGACCTCGCGGGCGACGCGGGTGACCTCGTCGGCGAACGCGGACAGCGTGTCGACCATGGTGTTGATGACGTCCGCCAGCGCGGCGACCTCGCCCTTGGCCTCCACGGTGATCTTCTGCGAGAGGTCGCCGCGCGCCACGGCCGTGGCGACCTGGGCGATGGAGCGGACCTGCCCGGTCAGGTTGGACGCCATCACGTTGACGTTGTCCGTGAGGTCCTTCCAGGTCCCGGAGACGCCCCGGGCGATGGCCTGCCCGCCGAGGTTGCCCTCGGTGCCGACCTCGCGGGCGACACGGGTGACCTCGTCGGCGAACGCGGAGAGCTGGCCGACCATCGTGTTGATGGTGTTCTTGAGTTCGAGGATCTCGCCGCGGGCGTCGACGGTGATCTTCTGGGAGAGGTCGCCCTGCGCGACCGCGGTGGCCACCTGGGCGACGTTGCGGACCTGCGCGGTGAGGTTGCCCGCCATGAAGTTCACGGAGTCCGTGAGATCCCGCCAGGTGCCTTTGACGCCCTTGACGTCGGCCTGCCCGCCGAGGCGCCCTTCGGTGCCGACCTCGCGGGCGACGCGGGTGACCTCGTCGGCGAACGCGGAGAGCTGGTCGACCATCGTGTTGATGGTGTTCTTGAGTTCGAGGATCTCGCCGCGGGCGTCGACGGTGATCTTCTGGGAGAGGTCGCCCTGCGCGACCGCGGTCGTCACCTGGGCGATGTTGCGGACCTGGGAGGTGAGGTTGCCGGCCATGAAGTTGACCGAATCGGTGAGGTCGCGCCAGACACCGGCGACCCCGGGCACCTGCGCCTGGCCGCCCAGGCGCCCTTCGCTGCCGACCTCTCGGGCGACGCGGGTGACCTCGTCGGCGAACGAGGACAGCTGGTCGACCATCGTGTTGACGGTCTCCTTCAGCTGCAGGATCTCGCCGCGCGCGGGCACGTCGATCTTCTGGGACAGGTCGCCCTTGGCCACCGCCGTGGCCACCTGGGCGATGTCGCGGACCTGCGTGGTCAGGTTGCCCGCCATGGCGTTGACCGAATCGGTCAGGTCCGCCCAGGTGCCGGAGACCCCGGGCACCTCGGCCTGACCGCCCAGCGTGCCCTCGGTGCCGACCTCGCGGGCGACCCGGGTCACCTCCGAGGTGAACACGGACAGCTGGTCGACCATGCCGTTGAACACCGTGGCGATGTCGCCGAGCAGACCCGGCCCGTCGGACGGCAGGCGGGTGCCGAAGTCGCCGTCGCGTACCGCCGTCAGCCCGGCGAGCAGTTGCCGGAGCTCCTGCTCGCCCGGGCCGCCCTGCACCTGGGCGTCCATCGCAGTGCCGGTCATCCCCACCCTCGTTCCGCTTCGCAGGGTCCCCACCCCGAGGACCCGGGCCGGGTCGGCGCCGTGCAGCCCCACCATGGGTGGCGACGCCCGTTCGACGGCTCCTGCCGACGAGAAAATCGATCGCAGACTAACTCAGTTGTCGTGCGGCAACAAAAGCCTGGCCGGAAAGCCGCGACCAGGCGAAAAGGCGCCAGAAACAAGCGGCATGACAAGGCCCGGACGGGGTACCCGACCGGTTTGTGCCTACCGGCGGGACGACACCAGTGGAGCGGGAGGAGCCGGTCGTGGGAGCTCGGGCGTCATGCCGCGAGGGCCTCCTCCACGGTCGGGTGGCAGGGGGTGACGGAGTCGAGTCCCACCAGCTGCATGGTGCGCAGCACCGCGCCGTGGGCGCCCGCCAGGCGCAGCCACCCCTGCGCGGCCCGGGTGGTGTGGTGGGCGGCGACGAGCGCGTTGACTCCGCTGGAGTCCATGAAGGTGACCCCGCTCAGATCGACGACCACCCGGGAGCCGGTGCCGGTCGCGGGATCCACGGGAGGCATCTCCCGGGTCAGCGCGCGCACGCTCTGGTGGTCGATCTCGCCGCGGAGGCCGAGCACGACGATGCCGTCGACCTCCGCACGGACCACGGACAACTGGCCGCGTCCCGCTGCTTCCTGGTTGCCTGCGTTGTCTGCCACTTCCGTCCTTCGCACCCTCGGTACGGGCTGAGCCCCCTTCCTGCAGCCAACGCTGCCCCGGATTCCCGGGGTGATGCGCCCGCCGCCCGACCGGCTTCCGGCAGCGCGGGCATACGATCGCCGAGACCGGGTAGACGCGCGCCCATGAACGGGGTATTGCATGTCAGTGGCAGGGCGGAGCCTGTCCCGCCCGAGGAGTGTTCCCGGATGCCGGAAGCCGCACCTGCCGACGTCACCATCGCCCTGGACGGGGCGGCCGGCTGCATCGCCGACGCGCGGGACCGCACATCCCGGTTCCTGGCCGGAGTCCAGGCCGAACACGGGCTGCCGGTCACCGACCGCACCATGGACCTGGCCCAGCTCGTGGTCAGTGAACTGGTCACCAACGCGCTGAAGTACGCGCCCGGACCCGTGCTGCTGCGCCTGCGGGTCGTCGACGGCGCGGTGGAGATCGAGGTCTGGGACACCGATCCCACCCTGCCGCTGGCCCGCGCCGCCGACGCCGGACGGGTGGGGCAGCACGGCCTGGAGATCGTGCTCGCGGTGGTGCAGGGTTTCGCGGCCCGGCGGGAGCCCGTGGGCAAGTGCGTCACCGCCCGGCTCGCGCTCTTCGACGATCCGCTGCTGGGTTTCGGCGGTCCGGCACAGGGCGGGAGCCGGCCGGCACCCGGGTACCGGCCGCCGCAGGAATGAAGTTCCGGGGCCGGGGCACGCGGCCGTTGCATGATCCAGGTGAACCCTCAGGCAGGAGGCTTGCGATGCTCATGGCACACCCCGCGGTGCTGACGGACCTGATCGAGCAGTACGAGGCGCTGCGCGTCCTGCACGCCGACCAGGGCGACGAAGCCGTACGCCGGCGGATGACCGACATCGCCTACACGCTGTGCGTGGCGACTGGTACCAGTGACGTCGACGCCGCCCTCGTCGTGGCGCGGTACCGCCTGCCCGGCGGCCGCGTCGAGGACGACTCGCTGCTCTCCGCCTGACCGCGCGCGGGCACGGGAGTGTCGCGAGGCCGTGCAGATGCTGTGGAGGCCGAGGGTGCCGGGGGCTGGTCCGGCCTCCGGCCGGGTACCGCGAGGAAGCAGAGGTGGTACCCGTATGCGGGCGATGTCGGAAAGCGATGCCGCGTGACTGGTCTGGAGGGTTCCGAAGACGGCCGCTCGGGCGGACCGCGGGACGGTCCCCTGGCAGTGGCCCGGACGATGGCCGACGCCGTGGACAGTCTCGCGGACCTGTGGTCGGGCGCCGCGCACAGCGCGAGTCCGCGGCTGTCGCCGCACCAACTGCGCGCCCTGCGCACGCTGGAGCGGGAGCCGGGAATCAACCTCACCGCCCTGGCCGTGGCCATGGACATAGGGCCGCCCACCGCCAGCCGGCTCTGCGACCGGCTGGAGGCGGCCGGTCTGCTGGAGCGGGAATCGCACCCGCGCAACCGGCGCGCGGTGCGACTGCGCCTGACACGGCAGGGCCGGCAGGCGCTCGACGACGTGACGTGGCGCAGATCGCGCAGGCTGGCCCTCGTGCTCGGCGCCATGCGGCCGGCCGAGCGCGAGGCCCTGGAACTAGGCCTCCGGGGGTTCCTCGCAGCGCGCAACGCCGGACCGGGTACAGAGGACAGCACGGAACCATGACGTACCTACCCACGCCGCCCGCACCGAGAAGGCGATCCGCACCGCCCACGCCGAGAGGGTTTTTCCGACCGGCCGCGGCGATAGGGTCGTCTGCGTCGGCCGCGCCGAGAAGGTGGTGCGCACCGCCCACGCCGAGAGGGTCGTTCCGACCGGCCGCGGCGATAGGGTCGTCTGCGTCGGCCGCGCCGAGAAGGTGGTGCGCACCGGCCGCGCCGAGAGGGTCGTTCCGACCGGCCGCGGCGATGCGGGCGTCTGCGTCGGCCGCGCCGAGGACGTCGTTCCCGGCGGCCGCGCCGAGACGGCCGTTCACCCGCGGCGCCACCCGGCAGTTGTTCACCTGCGGCGCCAGCCGGCGGTCGTTCCCCTGCGGCGCCGCCCCGCCCTGTCGGCCCGGGGCTCGTCGGGCCGCCGGATTCGGGTCACCGCGGTTGTCGGCCGCGCCAGTCCAGGCAGACGACCAGTGCGTCGTCCTCCGCGAGGACGGCCTCGCCGCGGTGCCCCGCGAGCTCGCGCAGGATCGCGCGCGGCACCTCGGCGGCGGGCAGCAGCCGGGTGGAGTGGATGGCCCGGGCGAGGGCCCGCTCGCCGTACGTCTCGCCCTTGGGCGAGTGCACCGCGTGGACGCCGTCGCTGACGAAGATGAGCCGGTCCCCGGGCGCGACCGCGAAGTCCTGGGCCACGTAGTCCGTCTCCTCGAACATGCCGAGCGGCAGCTGGGCCTCGAACGGCACGTGCTCGACGGTGCCGCCGCGCAGCCGCAGCAGCTGCGGGGAACCGGCGTCCACCACGCTCGCCCGGCCGGTCGCCAGGTCGACGTCCAGCATCAGGACGGACAGGTAGCGGTGGCCCTGGTAGTGGGCGTAGACGGCCTGGTCGGCCAGGGCCGCCTGGTCCGCGATGGGGATCCCGGCGCGCCGGGCGTTGCGCAGGGCGTTGACGGCGAGGCTGGTCAGCAGGGCCGCCTCTATGCCCTCGCCCATGCCGTTGGTGACGTACACCATCAGCCGGTCGGCCGTGGCGGACCAGTCGAAGTTGTCCCCGAAGACGGCGTAGGCGGGCTCCAGCTGGCAGGCCAGGTCGTACTCCGGCCGGGAACAGGACCGGCCGGGCAGCAGGTGCCACTGCATCTCCGCGGCCAGGGTGAGCCGGTCCTTGCGCCGGGCCTGGAGGTACAGGTCCGTGTCCCGCTCGGCGACGATCACCTCGTGCGCCAGCGCGTCGGCGATCTCGGCGAGTTCCGCGACGCACTCCGGTGCCGCCGCCGCGCCGTCCCGCAGCGTCACGGTGAGCACGCCGAGCCGGTCGCCGCGCACGCTGACCGGCAGATGGACCCGGGCTCCCCGGCCCCGGCCCTCCTCGCAGTACGGCACCTGGGAGCCGAAGGCCCGGCCGGCCGGGCTGCCGTGCACGGGAAGCGGCTCCAGGTTGTGCGGCGCCACCGACACCGGCTGAAGCACGGTCAGGCCGTAGTCGGCCATGAACAGCTCGACGTCCTTCGCGTCGTACTGCTCGGCCAGTACGACACGGACGGCGTCCAGCAATTCGTGGGGAGCCGCTGTGCGCAGGGCGCGTTCAGCGGTTTCGAATCTGTTCACGACGGTGAGTGCACCATTCCTTCTCCTGGCGTCGCGCGGCCCCGGCCGAGGCCGGGCTCCGCGACGAGCCGCGTCTGTCATCCGAGGGGTCCCTGGCCGGCGTCGGCTGCTAGTACGCTGAGAGACGCCCCAGTGCCTGCGAGAGTGTGACCGTGACTGCCTTCCGCCGCCGCCCCGAGCCCGACGAGGTCGCACGCGTGACCACGCGGGCCGTCGAGCTGCTGGAGGTCGTCTGGGGACGGGCCTCGACCGCGCCCACCTCTGCTTCCCAGCTTCGCGTGCTGCACGTCCTCGAGCACCATGACGGCATCAACCTTCGCACCCTTGCCGAGTTCCTCGCCTCCACCCCTCCGTCAACGAGCCGGCTGTGCGACCGGTTGCAGGCCGCGGGATTCGTCGAACGCCTGGTGAGCCCGGAGGACCGGCGCGAGGTACGGCTCCATCTCAGCGCCCGGGGGCGCTTCTTCCTCGCGGATCTGCGTGCCCGCCGGGAGAGCGAGTTGCAGAAGGTGCTGGCCGACATGCCCGCGGCCAAGCGCGTTGCCCTGCTGGAGGGACTGGAGGCGTTCTGTGCGACCGCGGCCGCGCAGATAACCGACGAGGCTCCGGACGAGGGCAGCCGCACCGCCTGAGAGAGCCTTCACCGCACCGGTGCCCCCACCGCTGGTCGACGGTGGGCGGTGCCCGGAGCGGTCTCCGTCCACCGGATCATTCCAGGTCCTTCCCCGCGTACGTCCGACGCGGCTACTCTCTTGCCTCATGGCTATTATTGTCAAACGGCAACTGTTCTTCGGATCACCCTCACATCCTTCGGCTGCCTCCCGTCGGCACGGTCGGCGGTGACCGTGCCCTGTGTCCCGCACGCCGCGGGCCCGCCGGAGAGACCCGCAGCCATCCGTGTACCCGCCGAGGCGGGCCGCATGACGGTGAACCGGTGACGTGAGGACAGCGCCATGCCTGCTTCCTGCTGCCTGAGCACCCGTGTCGACCGCCGTGAGCAGGCCTTCGTGCTCACCGTGCGCGGCGAGGTCGACTACGAGGACGCCGGTGAGTTCGAGCGCGCCTGGGAGGCGGCCGACCGGGCGGCGATGCCGGTCACGGTGGTGGACCTCGCCGAGGTCACCTTCGCCGACAGCATGCTCCTCAACGCGCTGATCCGGGCCCGCCACCGCCACCAGGCCGACGGCAGGGCCCTGGTGCTGGCCGGGCCCCTGCGGAGCGCGGTCAGCCGGGTCCTGGAGATCAGCGGCACCCTGGAGCTGTTCACCGTCACCGACGGCCGCCCGGTCACGGACGGCGCGGACCCGTCGTGAAGACCGTCGGCCCGTGGCCCTCATGAAGACCGCTCTCACGGGTACCTGAACCCGGAATCACCAGCACACGGTGTGCACACACGACACGGACCACACCTGCCGGAGACACACCCATGGCCGTCCCGATCAGGAAGCAGGCAGCGGATGAGGAACCCCTCGCGCCACCGGGGCGGTGCGGTGTGGCCTGGGGCGGAGCCCGCTCGTCCATCGCCGAGGCCCGCTGCGCGGTACGCGCGTTCCTCGCCCGTCAGGGACACCGGCCCGAGAGCCGGACGAGCCAGGACGCCCAGCTCGTGGTCAGTGAACTCGTCACCAACGCGATCCGGCACGCCCCCGGCCCGGGGGAACTGGTCCTGGAACTGCAACCCCGCGCGGGACACCTGCTGATCGCCGTCCGGGACTGCTCACCGGCCCCGCCCGAACTGCGCGAGGACGACCCGGCACGGGTGGGCGGCCACGGCCTGCGTCTGGTCCGGCGGCTGTGCAGCCACGTGTGGACCGTTCCCGCGCCACCGGGAAAACGGGTCATGGCCGTCCTGGACCTCCGCGCCGGGGGATAGCGGCCGGTCACCGCACCGGATACGGGGATAGGCTGGAAACAGCATTCGGGGCCGCCGGTCCGTCGCGGCTCAGCCGCTCCGGGCGGTGCGCGATGACGGCTTCTCCTCCCGCGTCCCGCTCCCCGTAGGCCGGCTCTCATGGACCTCACCACCATCACCGAAGTCATCAGGCGGCCGTCCGAGCGGCCGGGCCCCGAGTGGCACGAGGGCGACGCCTGGCTGGCGGGCGGCACCTGGCTCTACTCCGTGGAGCAGCCCCACCTGCGACGGCTGATCGACCTGACCGCGTTGCCCTGGGAGCCCCTGCTGCGGACGGACCAGGGGCTGGAGATCAGCGCCACCTGCACCGTCCGCGACCTGTACGCCTTTGCCTGGCCGACGCACTGGACCTCCGGGAACCTCTTCCGGAAGAGCTGTGAGGCCTTCCTGTCCTCGTTCAAGGTCTGGAACGCGGCCACCGTCGGCGGCAACATCTGCCTGTCCCTGCCCGCCGGCCCGATGATCACGCTGGCGGCCGCCCTGGACGCGCGGTACGAACTGTGGGCGCCCGACGGCTCCGTGCGCTTCGTCGACGCCCTCGACTTCGTCACCGGCGACCACCGCAACATCCTCGCCCCGGGAGAACTCCTCCGGCGTGTCACCGTCCCCGAGCACGCACTGCGCGCCCGCACGGCGCACCGCCGCTTCGCGCTGACCCGGCTCGGCCGTTCGACGGTGTTCGTCGTCGGCACCCAACGGGCGGGGGCGAACAACCTGGCGCTCACCATCACGGCCGGCACCACCCGGCCGGTCCGTCTCGCCTTCGACTCCCTGCCGGACGCCCGCACCCTGCGGCAGTGCGTCGACGACGTGCCGGACGGTCTCTGGTTCGCCGATCCCAACGGAACCCCTGACCACCGACGGCACCTGACCCGCTACTTCGCCGAGGAGATCCGCCGCGAACTCACAGCTGGGAACCTGCCATGACCTATCTCGTGAACGGGCGGAAGTTCGACCGGGAGCCGGCCCCCGGCCAGTGCCTGCGCACCTTCCTGCGCGAACTCGGCCATCTCGGCGTCAAGAAGGGCTGCGACGCCGGCGACTGCGGCGCCTGCACCGTGTGGCTGGACGGCACCCCGGTGCACAGCTGCATCACCCCCGCGTTCCGCGCGGAGGACCGTGAGGTGACCACGATCGAGGGCCTCGGCCGGCCCGGCGCACCGCACCCGGTGCAGCAGCGGTTCGAGGAGACCCCCGGCTTCCAGTGCGGCTTCTGCACCGCCGGGATGATCATGACGGTGGCGGCCCTCACCGAGGAGCAGAAGGCGGACCTGCCCAGGGCGCTGAAGGGCAACCTGTGCCGCTGCACCGGATACCGCGCGATCGAGGACGCCGTGAAGGGCATAGGAGCGGTGGAGACGGCGGCCCCGGGCAAGGCCGTCGGAACGAGCGTCGGCGCGCCCGCGGCCCACGACGTGGTGACCGGACACGCCGAGTTCACCATGGACACGCACATCGACGGCATGCTGCACCTCAAGGTGCTGCACTCGCCCCGCGCGCACGCCCGGATCCTCTCCGTCGACCGCGACGCCGCCCTCGCGGTGCCCGGCGTGCGGCGGGTCTACACCTGGGCGGACGTACCCCGCAGACGCTTCACCACGGCCATCCACACCGACCACCTCGTCGACCCGGACGACACGTACATCCTCGACGACACGGTCCGCTTCACCGGCCAGCGTGTCGCCGCGGTCCTGGCCGACACCGTCGCGGCGGCGGAAGAGGGCTGCCGCCGGCTCACCGTCGAGTACGAGGTGCTGCCGGCGGTGTTCGACCCGGAGACCGCCATGGCCGACGGCGCCCCCCAACTGCACGGCTCCCACGACCCGTTCGTCCGCGATCCCGTCCACAACATCCTGCTCGAACTCCACTCGCACATCGGCGACGTCGACGCCGGATTCGCCGCGGCCGACGTGATCCACGAGGGCACGTACGTCTCGCCGCGGGTGCAGCACGCCCATCTGGAGACCCACGGCTCGATCGCCTGGCTGGAGAACGGCCGGCTGAACGTCCGCACCAGTTCGCAGTCACCGTCGATCGCGAAGGTCAAACTGGAGTACCTGTTCGCGCTGCGCCCGGACCAGGTGAGGGTGTTCTGCAAGCGGGTCGGCGGCGGGTTCGGCGGCAAGCAGGAGGTGATCACCGAGGACCTGGTCGCGCTCGCCGCTCTGGACACCGGGCGGCCCGTCTGTCTGGAGTTCACCCGTGAGGAGGAGTTCACCACGGCCTCGCCGCGGCACCCGATGACCCTGACGGTCAGGCTCGGTGCGAAGGCCGACGGAACGCTCACCGCCATCCAGGTGCGCAACGTCTCGAACACCGGCGCCTACGGCAACCACGGCGGCGAGACGTTGTACGCGGGCGGAGCCGCCGTCATGATCTACCGCTGCCCCAACAAGAAGTACGACGCGTACTCCGTCTACACGAACACCGTGCCGAGCGGCGCGTTGCGGGGTTACGGGATGACGCAACCGGCGTTCGCCGTGGAGTCGGCGATGGACGAACTGGCCCGCGCCCTGCACCTCGATCCGCTGGAACTGCGACGGCGCAACATCGTGCGGCCGGGGGAGCCCCTGGTCGCTCTGGACGACGGCCCCGACGACGTGGTCTTCGCCGAGGACGGACTGGCCAGGTGCCTCGACCTGGTGGGCGAGGCCCTCGCCCGTACCGCCGACCGGCCACCGCCCGGACCTCAGTGGCTGGTCGGAGCCGGTGTGGCGAGTTCCCTGCACGAGACCGCGCCCCCGACGGAACACCTCTCCGAGGCCTGGGTGACCCTGGGCGACGACCTCGTCTACGAAGTGGCCGTGGGAACCGTCGAGTTCGGGGAGGGCACCTCCACGGCCCACGTCCAGATCGCCGCCCAGCAGCTGGGCACGACCCCGTCCCGGATCCGGCTGGTGCAGTCCGACACCGACCGCACCGGATTCGACACCGGTGCCTTCGCGAGCGCCGGCCTCTTCGTCGCGGGCAACGCCGTGCTGCGGGCGGCCGGTGCCGTACGCGACCGCATCCTGGCGTTCGCGGCCGCGTACACCGGCGTCCATGTCGTCCTGTGCTCGATGGACGACGACGGTGTCCGCTGCGGGGACCGCCGGCTGACGCTGGCCGAACTCGTCGCCTCGGCCCGCACCCGCGGCATCCGGTTCACCGCCGCGCGCAAGGCGTACGGCTCGCCCCGGAGCGTCACTTCCAACACCCAGGGATTCCGGGTCGCCGTGCACCGCGTGACGGGCGAGATCCGGATCCTGTACAGCGTGCAGGCGGCGGACGCCGGGGTGATCGTCAACCCGGCCCAGGTCCGGGGACAGATAGAGGGCGGTGTCGCCCAGGGGATCGGCTTCGTGCTGACCGAGAACCACCACCTCGACGACCACGGCGCCATGGTCAACCCCAACCTCAGGAACTACCGCATCCCCACCTGCGCGGACATCCCCCGCACCGAGGTCCTGCTGGTCGGCTCGGCGGACTCGGTGGGGCCGGTGCGGGCCAAGGGGATGGCGGAGTGCTGCATCAACCCGGTGGCCCCCGCACTCGCGAACGCGGTGCACGACGCGACGGGCGTCCGCTACCGCGCGCTGCCGCTGACCCCGGAACGCGTCTACGGCCGGCTCCCCGCGGGCCGCTCGGTGCCGGCGGGTCGATCCGCATGAACACCGAGAAGAACGTGGCCGCCGCGGCGACGGCGATCATCGGCCAGAAGGTCCTGCCGGGCCTGGACGAGGAGTTCCAGGCCTGGCAGGAGAGCCTCAACACCGCGGCCGCCCACTACCCGGGCTTCCTCGGCGCCGAGGTCTCCCCGCCGACACCGCTGCAGCCCGACTGGGTCGTCGTCTACCGGTTCGACTCGGTGGCGCATCTGCAGGCGTGGATCAACAGCGGGACCAGGCAGACCTATCTCGACGTCGGCGCCAGGTACTTCGACGGCCCGGCGACCCAGCAGGTGGTCAGCAGCGGCAGCCGGTCCCTGGACCCGCTGGTCACCGTGGTGGTCACCCACCGCGTCCATCCGAAGCAGGTCGACGACTTCCTCGACTGGCAGCGGCACATGGTCGAGGCGGAGAGCAGGTTCGAGGGGTTTCGGGGGACCGAGCTCTTCCGCCCCATCGAGGGACTCCAGGAGGAATGGACCACGCTGTACCGCTACGACAGCGCCGAGCACCTCGACGCCTGGCTGACGTCGCCCGAGCGGCGGGAGGTGCTGGCCGAGGGCGAGAAGTTCAGCGACTTCCGGCTCCGGACGATCGACAACTCCTTCGGCAGCTGGTTCGCCTTCGAGGGCAGCGGAAAGCACACACCGCCACCGCCCTCCGAGACCAGGACCTCGCTCGCCGTCTGGGTCGGCCTGTACCCGACCGTCGTGCTGCTGACGCTCGCGCTGTCCCCCCTGCACCTGCGGCTCTGGATCGGCCTGCTGGTGGGCAACCTGCTGTCCAGTTTCCTCATGAGCTTCCTGACCATGCCCTACTACGTGAACCCGCTCCTCGGGCGCTGGCTGCGGCCACCCCCCGGCGATCCGGCGGTACGCACCAACCTCCGCGGCCTCGGTATCGTCGCCGCGGCGATGGTCTTCTGGGCCGCCGTCTTCTACCTCGTCACGGTCCGCTGGTGGACCCTGCCCTGACCGGGCGGTCGGCCGGACCCGCCGGCCGTGGTGAGCAGCCCGGCGGTGGCGCAGGCCCGGTGCGCCGAGGGCTGGCCGGCCTGGCCGCCGCGACTCCGCCGACCCGGTCCTACCGGGCACAAACACTCCGGCCGCCGGGCGGGGTGCGCGGAGCGTTTCCCCGGAACGGCCGACGATGGGTTCCGGCCCGGTCGGCCCGGTCGGCCCGGTCGGCCCGCTCGGCCTGGCCGGCGCGGACAGGGGCCGACAGCAGAGGGCAGGGACCATGGGCACAGCGGCTCACGGCGGTTTCGCGGAACGTCCGCGGCGAGGACTGCGGCGTACCGGGCGTGCGTACGCGGCGGGGGAGGAGCGTCCGCTGCGCGGCTACACGGCCGCCATGGCTGCCTTCGGCGCGTACGCCGCGGCCTGGGGGGTGGCGGTCGGGATGCGCGGGCGCCCGTTGCCGGAGCGGCCCGAGCCCTGGGACGTGGCGCTGACCGCGGTGGCGACGTTCCGGCTGAGCCGGCTGCTGAGCAAGGCGCCGGTGACCAGTCCGCTCAGGGCGCCCTTCACCACGTTCCAGGGCCCGCAGGGTCCGGCCGAGCTGCACGAGGAGGCACGGTCCGAGGGCGGCGGGGGGACGGTCGGCGAGCTGGTCAGCTGCCCGTACTGCGTGAGCGTCTGGGTGGCCTCGACCCTCACCGCCGGACAGCTGCTCTGGCCGCGCGCCACCCGCACCGTCATGGGGGCGCTCGCCGCACTGGCCGGCGCGGACGCGTTGCAGCTCACGTACAGCTCGCTGGCGGACAAGGTCACCGGTGGCTGACCGCGGCGGACGGCTCAGGACATCGCGCTCACGCCCATGATCATGTCGGTGACCGCGGCGACACCGCCCTGGGCCAGCGCCTGCCGTTGCCGGTCCGCTCCGGTGCCCTCCTGAAGCAGCCGGTGCACCAGCGCCCGGACCTCGCGGGCGTCACTCGCGTGGTCCAGTGCCGGGCCGACGTGGCGCATCAGCCGGCACACCGCGTCCCCGGCCCGATGCCGGTGGCCGGCAGGGTCGATCAGGTCCGCGGACAGGCCGTGGCGGGCGGCCTGCCACATGGCCGCTTCCAGCAGCTCCGGATCCGACTCGGGTCTCGGCGCGCCGTCGGCGGCGTCCCATATCGCGCGCTGCACCAGGGCCCGCACGAGACCGGCGAACATCACGGCCTCGTCCGTGCGCAGCTGGACGTCGCAGCAGCGTACCTCGATGGTGGGATAGCGTTCGGAGAGCCTGGCCTGCCAGTACAGCTGGCCGGTGTCGGCGATGATCCCGCTGGTCACCAGGCGGCGCACACGCTGGTCGTAGTCGGCGTCGTCGGCGAAGTACGGGGGGATGCCGCTGACCGGCCAGCGGTCGAAGATCAGCGTGCGCCAGGTGGCGAAGCCGGTGTCCTCGCCCTCCCACAGCGGAGAGTTGGCCGACATGGCGGTCAGCTCGGGCAGCCAGGGCCGGATGCGGTCGAGTACCTCCACGCCGGTGCGCCGGTCGGGTACGGCGGCGTGGATGTGCATGCCGTTGACCAGTTGTTCGGCCACGAGTTGCGGAGCCTGCCGCTGCATCGCCCGGTAGCGGGGGCGGTCCGTGACCGGAACGGACTGATCGCACCGCGGTGGCGTGCCGCTGGCCAGGATGCGGCAGCCGAGTGCCTCCGCCGCCGCGGTGACGGCGTGCCGCAGCCGCAGCAGATGTCCACCGACCTCCTCCAGTGTGCGGCAGATGGGGGTGACCGCTTCCACCTGGGCCTGCAGCAGCTCCGTCTGGATCTCCTCGGCGGCGACGAAGGGCTCCAGCCCCGCCGCCGCGCGGACCTTCTCCCCCTGCGCGGCCAGCCGGCCGGTGGCCGTGTCGACCAGCACGTATTCCTCTTCGACACCAACAGTGATCACTTGCCGTGGCACCTTCCGTCCGCAGACGCCCCGCAGACCAAGTGGCCGCGGCGACCGCAGCGCAAACGTCACCGGCACCGGCCGGCGCGGCGAGGGGCAGCCGCGGGACCGAACCGGCAGGTGCACGTCCGGGCCTTGGCGGCAGCCGCCCCTGGCGCCGCGGCCGGGATTCCGGCCGACGCCGCCGGACCCGCGGGAGATGACGCGCCGGACCGTTCCTGGTGGGCCCAGGCCGGCACGGTTGATCCGGCCTCGGCCGCGGACCACGCCGTCCGCGGCCAGTCGTCTCCGCAGCGCGTCGGGTGCCAGAGGGGTCTCGAAGCCCTCACGGACGCCGCGCCCCGTGTCCGCGTACTCGTACCGGACCGCGTACGTCCTTCCTCCGTGGTGCCACTCGCAGCGGACCAGAGGTCGCGCGAGGACTGCCTCGAACCACTCCGCCGTCCTGTTCGCCAGCTCCGCGGGGCTGCCCGTGGCTTCGAAGGCGAGATCACTCGCGGTCTGCCGGATGGTGAAGTCCTGGTTGTGGAGTTCGCCGCCACGGACGGCGGAGCCGTCGAAGCGGGCGCCCACCGTCAGGTCGTCCAGAACGGTGACGGCGACCTGGTCCAGTCGGCAGTCTCCCCGCTTGATGAGGTCCCTGATGCGGCGTATCGGGGAATTCCGTCCAGCGGCGATGGCCGCACGAGGATTCGCAAGAATGAGCCGGAGGAAAAAGAGCCGGGCCTCGTGACGCTGGAGCGGGGAGGGTCGGCAGTCCGGAAATCCGGGAAATCCGGAAACAGGAACATCAATGGGCTGGGGCCCGTACCCCAAGAGCACGGGCCCCAGCCACATGATGAGCGAGCCGCTGGCTCGCGACGTGTCGCGTCAGCGTCAGGCGGGAACGATGTTCTCGGCCTGGGGGCCCTTCTGGCCCTGCGTGACGTCGTAGCTGACCTTCTGGCCTTCCTGAAGCTCGCGGAAGCCACCATTGCTGATGATGTTCGAGTAGTGGGCGAACACGTCAGCGCCGCCGCCATCCTGCTCGATGAAGCCGAAGCCCTTTTCCGCGTTGAACCACTTCACAGTGCCAGATGCCATATTGAATCTCCCTTGGGGGGCAGTGCCGGACTCCACTTTTTGCGGAGCCGAGTCGCCGCGATGATCACCCCTCCGGAAAGATCCGGAAAGCTCTGCAAAGAAAAAATCTCTGGTAACCAAAACTGCAACTGGTCTCACGCTAGCACAGGCCGGTGGAGACGGGCATGCGTTTTCGTGAGTGTCCGGTGATTATCCTTCCGCGCCGGGGTGAATTTCTGTAGTGGCGGCACTAGATATCGGCGTTGTGCTCGTCCGGCTTCCGGCGTATTTTCCATGGGGGATGCGGTGCGGTCACGCGGGTCGTCGGGCGGATCCGCTGCCCGGGGTCGGCCATTCGGCTCTCCTGGGCGTCCTGCGTGCCGGCGCCGGCCTGCCTCATTCCGCCGCCCCGCTCGTGCCTCCGAGGCGATCGGTCTCGGCGAGGGCCAGCATGCGCGCGGCGGTCAGCGGGTTCTCGGGGTCGGCCGCGGCTGCCAGCAGCCGGGCGGCCGTTCCGGCCGGCTCATCCGGCGGGACGACCAGGAGCACCCAGCGTCCCACGGAACCGCAGTCCAGGGAGATGACGTGCGTCTCGCCGCCGGGGCCGGCCGGCTCCACGGAGATCACCCGGCCGGGCGCCATGACGGTGCGAGGGGTGTCGGGCCATTCCGCGGGATCCACGGTGACCGACACCGTCGTGTCCGGGTCCGGCTCCAACGAGCTGACGAGCGAGGGAAGTTCGAGCTCCAGTGCATCGCAGCGCGGCCACCAGGCCCCGTCCAGCGGGCCGTGGCTGACCTCCGGGGTGAGAGTCAGGCGAGGCATGGGCATGCGGTAGGTGTGCGCGTCGGCCGAGGACATGCCTTCGGCTGGTGTTCCGCCGGGTTCCATCGTGCGATCCCGTCCCGGGAGCCGTCGGACGACTGCCCGTTTCGTACACTCGCCGGGAACGGCACCGCTGGTCGCGCTGCGCGAAAAGCTCTCGGTGCGGTCAGGTTACCTCTGAACGAGGAGAACGAGGGCGGGTCAGTCGTCCTGCTGCGCCCCCTCCGGCTTCATCCGGTCCTCCTGTTCGAAAGCAGTGCCGCCGGAACGCCCGCCCGAGCAGCCGACCCCTCCGAACGAAGGTGCCCCCCGGTGCGAAATACTCTCCCGATGAGTTCACGCACTGCCCCGGCCGGTCAGCCGATCACCATACGGAGGGCCGTCGCGCGGGATGCCAAACGGCTCACACGGCTCGTGCGTGGCTCAGGCGCCTACGAGGGCAAGTACGCGGCCGCAGTCGCGGGCTACCGGGTCGGTCCTGACTACATCGAGGCCCATCGCGTCTTCGTGGCCGTCGGCCCCGACGAGCAGGGGGGCCGGGTCCTCGGGTTCTACTCGCTCGTCCTCGCTCCACCGGAGCTCGACCTGCTGTTCGTCGCCGACGACGTGCAAGGGCGGGGCATTGGACGACTGCTCGTCGCGCACATGCGATCCGAGGCCCGTGCCGCCGGGCTCGACCGTGTCATGGTCGTGTCGCACCTTCCCGCCGAGGACTTCTACCACCGCGTCGGTGCCGTTCGGACCGGGACCGCCCGCGCGAACCCGCCCGCCGTCCCGTGGGACCGTCCCGAATTCGAGATCCACACTTCCTCGGAGTGACGCGGTGCGCCGGTTCGCAGGGCTCCGGCTTCCGCCTCTGTGGCGAGTTCCGCGTGTGCCGTCGTCTCTGCCCTGATGAGGACGCCTGCCCCGAACTCTTCCTCGTGCACCTGCGCCAGGATCAGACGCACAGGGCATGGAGAAAAACTGTCCTGGCCGTAGTAGACATTCCACCGCCGTAGGGCTAGCGTTGTTGCTGTACCCAGAAGTCGAAGTGGGCGCAGCAGGTACGAACTGCTGCGCAGGCAGACGAGAACGACACGGCCGCACGGCGCCGTGAGCATCACCTGCGGTATCCGCGTAATCGAAAGGTAAGGAGCAGAACGCCATCAGGATCGCCCGGGCGAGGAAGCAGTCCGCTCGGGTACCGCAAGACCCCGGATTGGAAGGTGGTCCCCGGTCACGCATCCGCGATCTGCCGGCGGCGGACGGCAACGGGGTCGCGCTCCGGGTCGTCGTCCTGGTGGTGTGGCGGGTGCGGGACACCGCGCGGGCGGCGCTCGGCGTCGAG